>JAIPIQ010000040.1 GCA_021734645.1 Fidelibacterota bacterium
CCCCTGCGCGAGGATCCCTCCTGAAACCCGACACCTGTTCTCTCAAACAAGTGGTTACTGACAACTGCTCACTGATCACTGATGACTGCTCCCCACGCTCCCCCGCCTGCTGACAGCGGGCAGGCTTGTCATGGGCCGCGCGGCTGTTATGATGCAGCTTGGAAAAGAGCATTTGAAGCCACACATGACACCTGCTGTGCTACATCATCGCATCCATCGGCTGGGGCGGCCCGGTCTGCTTGCGGCTTTGGTCTGCCTGGGGCTGGCGGGCGGTTGCCGTTCACCGCAGGCCCACCGGGACCTGGCCGACCGGCGCGCGGCCACGGTGACGCGGCGCTTGCGCGGCGACTACCTGGGCCAGCCGGCGGGCTATGATTTTGAACCCCTGGCAGACATCTTGAGGCAGCGTCTCGATCTGCCCGCGCCCACAGAACCCGTCGAGCCGGCCGATCCGACCACGGCACAGCCCGGCGCCGCCGATCGGCCCGTGGCCTTGAGCCTGGCGCGCGCGCTGCAAATCGGTGCGGCCCGGAATCCGGAATACCAGCGCACAAAAGAAGTGATCCTGCGCGCGGCCCTGGCTCTTGATCTCGAAGCCGAAGCCTTTCGCACATCCTGGGCGGGCATCCTGACAGGCGAATACCAGGATGACCGCCGGGAGGAAACCGACCAGCGCGGCTTGCTCTTCGGCGCCGGCCTGTCAGCCGAACGCCTGACCAGTCTGGGCGCGTCCATTGCCACCCGCCTCAGTTTCGACCTGGCCAAACTGCTGACGCTCGACCGCGATTCAGCCTATGGCCTCTTGGCCGACGTGTCCATTGCCATCCCGCTCCTGCGGGGTTGGGGCCGCTCCGTCGTGACCGAACCCATGACTCAGGCCGAACGCAATGTACTGTACGCCATGTATGACTTCGAGCAGTACAAGCGCGCCTTTGCCGTCCGCATCGCCAGCGAGTATCTGACCGTGCTCGAACGCGACCAGCAAACACGCAACGCAGAGGACAACTACCAGCGACTGGTCGAATCGGCCCACCGGGCCGACGAACTGGCGCGGGCGGGCCGCCTGCCGGGGATCCAGGTGGACCAGGCCAAACAGGACATGTTGCGCGCGCGCGAACGTCTGTTTTCGTCGTACCAGAGCGCCCAACGCGAGCTGGACAACTTCAAGCAAACGCTGGGCCTGCCGGTTGATCTGGAGGTCGCGCTCGACCCGGAGGAAATGGCCCGGCAGGTGGAAGCCAGCGCCTTGCCGGCGGGGGCGCCCGCGGCGGCCGCAACCGATCTCGCCGCCGACTATCGCGCCGGCCAGATCTGGCGCGGCCTGGATGCGCCCCGCGCCGTCGAGCGGGCTCTGGCGGCGCGGTTGGACCTGCGCAAGCGCCACGCCCAGGTCGCGGACGCGGAGCGGGCCGTGGCGGTGGCGCGCGATGGATTGCGGGCCGGCTTGACCCTGGAAGCCAGCGGATCGGCGGGCGCGCGGCGTGACCTCAGTTCCGCGGATCAGGATGACGCGCGCCTGCGGGCCAGCGCGGGCCGCTACCGTGCCTGGCTGACGCTTGATCTGCCCTGGTTGCGCGCCAAGGAACGGGCGCGCTATCGCGAAAGCCTGCTCGAACGGGAGCAGGCCCTGCGGGCCGCCCGCGCGCTGGCGGATCAAATCACCCAGGAAATCCGCGATCACCTGCGGGGCCTGGCCCTCGCCCGCGAATCCATATTGATTCAGCGCCAGGCGGTCACGGTCGCGGAGCGCCGGGTGGAATCCAGCGAGCTGTTTCTCCAGGCCGGTCGGGCGCAAATCCGCGACCTGCTGGAAGCCCAGGAAGCGTTTGTGTCGGCGCAGAACGCCCTGTTGTCCGCCTTGGTCCGGTATCGCATCGCGGAATGGGAGCTGCAGCGCGACTTGGAAATTCTCACCGTAACTGACGAAGGGCTTTGGCATGCAGCGCAAGACATTTGATTTTTCGGCCGGGGGCGGCGCGCGGCGCGCCGGGCGGCTGCTCCTGGTGGCACTGATTGTGCTGGCGGCCTGGCTGTTGGTCGGGCGCTTGACCCGGCGGCGCACCACCGCCGCCCCGGTGCCGCTGGCCGCGGTGCAGCAGGGCCCCTTGACGATCAGCCTCAACGAATCGGGCACCATCCAAAGCCGGGACAAAGTCATCGTGCGCAGCCAGGTCGAGGGCCGCAATACCCTGGTCTGGCTGATCGAGGAGGGCCGCCACGTCCAGGCGGGCGATCTGCTGGCCGAAATTGACTCCAGCAGTTTCCAGGACCGGTTGTTCGATGCCGAAATCCGGGTCCAAAACGCGGAGGCCGCCATGATTCATTCCCGCGAAGGCCTCGAGGTCACCCGCAATCAGGCCGCCGCCGATGTCGAGCAGGCCGAGCTGAATCTGCGCTTCGCCCAATTGGCCCTCGATAAGTACGCCAACGGCGAATATCCCCGGGAATTGCAGCAGGCCGAAGCTGAGATCACCATGGCGGCCGAAGAACTCCAACGCGCCGAGGATACCCTGACCTGGTCCCGGCGCCTGGCCAACGACAATTTCCTGACCCGCTCGGAACTCCAAGCCGACGAACTGGCCCACAAACGGCGCCAATTGGATCTCCAACTGGCAGAAGGGAAACTCGAACTGTTGAAGGAGTTCACCAATGTCCAGCAAATGGAAAAATTGCGCAGTGACATCCGCCAGGCGGAGCTCGCCCTCGAACGCGTCCGGCGCCGGGCCACCGCGGATCTGATTCGCGCCGAGGCCGACCGCGCCGCCAAGCAGTCGGAATTCGAACGGCAGCAATTGCAGCTCGAACGCATTGAAGAGCAGATCGCCCTCTGCCGGATTACGGCCCCGGCCTCCGGGATGGTCGTCTATGCCACATCCGTGCAAACCCGCCGCTGGGGGCGGACGGAGCCGTTGCAGGTCGGACAGGACGTCAGCGAGCGCCAGGAGCTGATCCACATGCCAACCACCAGCGAGATGCTGGTGGAACTGCGGGTCCAGGAGGCCAGTTTGAACAAAATCCGGCTGGGTATGCCCGCGCGGATCACGGTGGACAGCTTGCCGGGGGAAGTGTTTGCCGGACGGCTCGAGCGGATCGCGGTTCTGCCGGACAGCGCCCAGGCGTGGTTGAATCCTGATTTGAAGCAATACAATTGCGAAGTGTATCTGGACAGCGATGTCAGTCGGCTGCGCCCCGGCATGAGCTGTCGGGTCGAGCTGATCGTCGAAACCCACGACCAGGCCCTGTTCGTGCCCCTGCAAGCACTGGTTCGGGTGCAGGGCGTTCCCACGGTGTACGTATGGCATCTGGGCGAGGCCGCACCGCGACCGGTGGTCATCGGGCTCGACAACGGCCGGATGGTCCACGTGATCGAGGGCGTCGCCGCCGACGAACAGGTTCTGCTGGCGCCCCCTCTGCCGCCGTCCGCCGTGCAAGCGCCCGCCCCCGTCGAGGTCCCGCCCCCCACCGCGCTCAAAGAGGAGATCGAGACCGCCCCGCGCGCAACCGGCGAAACCGACGCGCAGGCCAAAGCGCCCCACGCTGGCGCGGCGGAAGATACGCCCCCCGCGGACGGCCCCGCCCCCCGGCGCCGACGCCCCCCCGGCGCCGAACGCCGCCGGCCCGCCGCTGCGCCCGAGGCAAACCCGTGACGTCCGCCGAACGCCCAGTGGTCATCCGCCTCGAAGGCGTGTCCCGGACCTATCAAATGGGCGTCAGCCAGGTCCGGGCGCTGGATAATCTCTCGCTGGATATCGCCCAGGGCAGCTTCTGGGCGGTCATGGGACCCAGCGGATCCGGCAAGAGCACCCTCCTGAATCTGCTGGGCTGTCTTGAACGGCCCAGCGTGGGACGCTATCTCTTGGCCGGAGAGGATATTTCCCAGCTCGATGACGACGCCCTGAGCCTGCGGCGCCTCAAACACCTGGGCTTCATTTTCCAAAGCTTCAACCTGATTCCGCAACTGACCGTACTCGAAAACATCGCCCTGCCGCTGTTCTACGCCGGTTGGGACGATGCGGACAGCGCGGACCGCGCCCGCGCCCTGGCCACCGAGGTGGGCCTGGCAGAGCGCTTGAACCACCGCCCCACCGAGCTCTCCGGCGGCCAGCGCCAGCGGGTGGCCGTCGCCCGCGCCCTCGCCAACGATCCCGCCGTGCTGCTGGCCGACGAACCAACCGGCAACCTCGATAGCGCCACAGGCGTCCAAATCATGAAGCTGCTGCGGGGACTCCACGAACAGGGCAAGACCGTGATTCTGGTCACCCACGAAGAGGATGTGGCGGCCTACGCCGAACAGCGCCTGCTCCTGCGGGATGGCCGCCGCCAAACGGGGAGCGGATCATGATCGGGCACGTGATGTTTAGAAACCTGCGGTTGGGCGTCAAGGATGTCTTGCTGCACAAGACGCGCTCGAGCCTGACCATGCTGGGGATGGTTTTCGGGGTGGGCAGCGTGATTGCCATGCTGGCGGCCGGGGAAGGGGCCAGCCAGGAGGCCCTGGCGGAAATCCGCCGCCTGGGCAGCCAGAATATTATCCTGACCAGTGTCAAACCCTCGGCTGACGACCAGGCCGAGGCGGGCGGCCGCATGACCATGTACGGTTTGTTGCGCGCGGACGAGACGCGCATCCGGGAGGGCATTCCCGGCGTGCGCCGCACGGTGCCCGTGCGCGTGCTGCCCACCGAAGGCCGGCTCGGTGAACGCAGCCTGGAACTGCGCGTCGTGGGCACCACGCCGGACTGGTTCGACCTGGTGGCGCGGACGCTGCCCGCCGGACGCGCCCTGCAGGCGGCCGACCTGACCGCCCGCGCGCCCGTGTGCGTGCTGACCGAAACCGGCGCGCGCCGTCTGCTGGCCGGTCAACACACCATCGGGGAGCAGATCCGCCTGGGCGGCTACCAGTTCCAGGTGGTCGGGATCGTGCAGAGCCAGGCCGGCGGCGGCGCCATTCAGGCGCCGGACCAGGAGATTGATGCCTATATCCCCCTGCCCGCCCTGCTGGACCGCTTCGGCGAAATCACGTCCCGGCGCACTCCCGGCGCCACCCTGATCGAACTGGTCGAGCTGCACCAGATTCTGGTCGAGGTGGAGACCATCGAGCAGGTCGAGCCGGTGGCCGCTGCCATTGAAGCCATGCTCGCGCGCTTTCACCGCCGGCCCGATTACCGGGTCAGCGTCCCTCTGGCCCTCTTGCGGCAGGCCGAAGCCACCAAACGCACGTTCAATATCGTCCTGGGCTCGATCGCCGGCATCAGCCTGCTGGTGGGGGGCATCGGAATCATGAACATCATGCTGGCCTCCGTCACCGAACGCACCCGCGAGATTGGCGTCCGGCGGGCCATCGGCGCGCGGCGGCGCCAGATCATCGCCCAGTTCCTGGTCGAGACCCTGGTGCTCTCCTGCGGAGGCGGCCTGATCGGCATCGGCGTGGGCCTGGGCATTCCGCGCCTCATCAGCCACTTCTCCGGCCTGGCCACCGTGGTGCCATTCTACAGCCTGCCGCTGTCTTTCGGCATCAGCGTCGCCATCGGTATCGTATTCGGCCTCTACCCCGCCCTGCGCGCCGCCCGCCTCGATCCCATCGAAGCGCTCCGCCACGAATGATCACCCCACCACAAAGCGCCTGCTAAAGAAGGTTGCCAAAGCGCCCCGCGCCGACTATGTTCCCCAAACAATGAATGCGGCAACAACCCAGGTGATTGGCGAGCCCATCAAACGCTTGCAATGCGTCAAGTGCAATACGACGATTGATTTGACGCCCTACGCGGGCTTCACCGAGATTGCCTGTCCCAGTTGCGGCGCCCGCCAAACCGTTCCCATGCGCTTCGGCAAGTTCCTGCTGACCCGCGTGCTGGGTCAGGGCGGCATGGGGGCCGTCTATGAAGCCCTCGATCAGTCCCTGGGCCGCTTCGTGGCCGTCAAGACCCTCAAGGGCGCCCTGCGGGCGGATACCCGGTTCGTGGAGAATTTTCTGCGCGAAGCCCGCGCGGCGGCGGCCCTGAATCATCGCAACGTGGTCCAGATTTACGAGAGCAGCCAGTACGAAGGCATGCCCTATATCGTCATGGAACTGGTCAACGGCGGCCGGCTGGACAAGCAAATGGCCGACACCCCGCAGCTCGACGAAAGCCATGTCCTGCGCATCGGACTCGAAGTCGCCGAAGGGCTGAAGGCCGCCCAGGATATCGGCCTGCTGCACGGCGACATCAAGCCGGCCAATATCATGTTCGACCGCAACGGCGTGGCCAAGGTGGTTGATTTTGGTCTGGCCCGTTTTGCGGGTGGCCGCGAAGTCGCGCCGGGTGAAATCTGGGGCACCCCGTATTATATCGCGCCGGAGAAAGTGCAGAAGAAGAAAGAGGATTTCCGCGCGGACTTGTATAGCCTGGGCGGCACCCTGTACCATGCCCTGACCGGACAGCCGCCTTTCGATGGCCCGACGGCCACGGATGTCGTCCTGGCCCGCCTGAAGGAACCTCCGCCCAGGTTGCGCGAACTCCGCCCGGACTGCCACCCGGAAACCGAGGAAGTGCTCCTGCGCATGCTGAATCCGTCGCCCATGCTGCGCTATCCGAATTATGCCTCCCTGCTGCCGGACTTGCAGACCGCACTGACCGCGGCCGAAGCCGGGCCCTACGCGCCGGGCAAACGCCGCCCCAAGGGCTTGGGCAAGCTGCTGGCAGTCCTCGGATTGGTGCTATTTTTAATTGTCGGCGGGCTGATCGCCCTCTACGCTGTTATCCGATCCGATGCCCGCCAGCAGGAAGCAGACCGCCTGCAGCGCCAGGCCGCCGAACAGGCCGCCGCCGCGGAGCCGGCGGCCGACCAGCCGGAAGATCCCGCCGCGGCGCCCGGAACCGAACCGGAACCGGCGCCGGCCGAAACCGTCCCGGAGGCGCCCGTCTTCCCGGACATCGCCTTTACGCCCGAAACCGTCACGGCACTCACTACGGCACTCCAACCCGCGGCGCGGGGCGATGCGGCCACCCTGATCCGCGAACTGAATGCCATTGGCAATGCACTGCCGGAAGGCGCGCCGGAGCGTGCCTGGGTCGTCGTCTTCGGCGCGTTCGGCGCCCACCTGGCCCACGATGCCCGCGCCACGGAGCGCTTCACCACCCCGCTGCAATCGTTGCCCGATCCCTTGCCGCGCGCCCTGACCACCCTGGCGACCACCGGGAATCGCGCCGCCTACGACGCGGCGACCGCCGACCGCCCGGCCTGGAGCGCAACCCTGGCCCAACTGGCTACGGGCATCTGGCACTTCAGCAACGGCCAATGGGATGAGGCCCGCGCCAGTTGGCAACCCTACCTGGCCGATGCCGCCGCGGCCGATCCGGCCTGGCCCTACGTCTTTCAAGCCACGCTGCGGGATCTGCTGACGGCCCTGACCCAATTCGATGAACTCCAGGCGGCGATTGCCGCCGCGTTGGACGCGAATGATCCAGAGGCCGCCCGCACGCGTCTGGCCGAGTACCTGCCGACGGCCCATCCCGTGCTGCAAGACGCCGCCCGGGCCCTGCATAAACAGATTCGCGCCAAGGAAAATGAAATCGCCGCGGAAGCCCAGCGGCAGGCCCAGGCCGCGCATGCAGAACTCATCCAAACAGACTTGGACCAACTGGATGCCCTGCGTACGGAGAATCTGAACCTGTTGGCCGCCCGGGATTTCCGCCAGGCTGCGCTCAATGCCGTGGGCATCCTGCGGCGCATGGAAACCGATGAGGGCCGCGAAGCCACGCGCCTCCTGCGCACTGCATACGACCGCCAGGATGCCGTGTTGAGCTGGTTGATCGAGTCCGTGCGCAATCAATCGTTCAGTCAGCCGTCCGACTTGGGCGGCCCGGTGGTCGGCGCCGCCCGCGAAGGCCTGCGCGTGCAAATCGGCGCCCACGGCACCGTCCTGCGAAGCTGGCCGCAAATCTCCCTGCGCGCCATTGCCCAAATGACGGAATTCTACGCCGAACGGGTACCCGCAACCGAGCAGGGAGAACGTTTCTTCAACCTGGCCCTGATCTGTGCGTATGCCAACTCCTTCCGGCCCGCCACGGACTATCTCAAGCGAGCCCTCGAACTCAATCCCGAGTTGGCGGTCCCGGCCCGGCAACTGCTGCCGGACCTGCTCACGCCCTGATTGCCGGGACGCAGCTCACTTCTGGCCGTCGCCTGCTGAAAGATAGCGCCGGACCTGCGCCGGATTGACATTCCAGGCCAGGATGCGTCCATCGGGAGCGGCCAGCATGTTGAGGGCCTCACCCGTCACGCCCCAATCGCGCGCCACCCGCAAGGGCTTCGCCGCCTGGGGCCAGCGCCCCCCGGCCGCCCGCAATTCCTTGATGGCCACGGCGGCGCGCGCATCCAGGCAAACCCCGAGAATTTCAAACGCATCCGCGTGTGTCTCGTAGAGCGCGATCCAGGCCTCGCGGGCGCCGGCCCAGAAGGGCCAGCGGGGCCCCCAGAAATCCACCAGCACATGCCGCCCGCGGAGATCCGCCGCGTGCAGGACGACGCCATCAATGGTTTCGATGGCGAACATCGGCAGGGGTTTGCCGGGCGCCAGGGCGGCGCGGCGCAAATGCATATCCAGTACGGTCAGGGTCGTCGAAGCCGTCCCTGGACCGCGCGGGCGCACGATTTTGACCGAACCGGGGTGCACCCCCACGGCATAATCATAGCGCACGGCATCGAACGCGGGACCGGCCCGGTACAGCGCGATCAAGCGCTGGATGGCTTCTTCATCACCCCAGGCGGAGTAGAGGGCCGCCAGCTCGCTGTAGACGGGCCCGAAATTGGGCGGCGGCCGGGCGGCATACGCCTCGACAATCTCATTCAGCCAGAGCAGCGCCAGGGATTGATCCTGGCGCAACCAGATGGCCGCCTGTGCGCGCAGCAAACCGGCCGCCACCACGGCTTCGTGATCGCCCGCGGCTCGCGCGGCCTCCGCCAGCGCCTCCAACTCGGCAATGAGCTGGCGCCACTCGCCCTCGCGCAAGGGCTGCCCGCTATAGGCGCTGATGACCCGACGCTGCCGCAAGATCTCCGGCGCGAATCGCCCGGCGGTGCCGGGCAATTGCCCGCTGACGCCCTCCGCCAGTCCCAAGGCCAGAACCCCCAGCGCGTACCACCACCGCATTTTCATGAAATGGGCGCCTCCTAGAGCGCCTCCCGCAGCGCATCCGCCCGGTCCGTCCGTTCCCAGGTGAACCCCGCGAGATCGCGCGCGGATTTGCGTCCGAAATGACCGTAGGCCGAAGTGGCCTCATAGACCGGGCGCAGCAAGTCCAATTGCTTGATGATCTCCGCCGGCTTCAACCCGAAGACCTGGCGCACGGCCGCCGCCAGATCCGCCTCGTCGTGCGCACTGGTGCCGAATGTGGAAACCATAACGGAAACCGGCTCGGGATAGCCGATGGCATAGGCCAGTTGCACCTCGCAGCGCCGGGCCAGCTTGGCCGCCACGATGTTCTTGGCCACATAGCGCGCCATATAGGCCGCGCTGCGGTCCACCTTGGACGGATCTTTGCCGGAAAAGGCGCCGCCGCCATGCCGGCCCATGCCGCCATAGGTGTCCACAATGATCTTGCGCCCCGTCACGCCGGCATCGCCCTGGGGGCCGCCAATCACGAACCGGCCCGTGGGATTGACCAGGAAACGCGTCTCCTTGCTCAGCAAGCGGGCGGGCACGGTGGGGCGGATGACTTCCTCGATGATCGCGTCCCGCAGGGTGCGGTACTTGACTTCGGCGCAATGCTGGGAGGAAATGACCACGGTGTCCACGGCCACGGGCCGGTCCTGCTCGTAGCGGACGGAGACTTGCGATTTGCCATCCGGCGCCAGAAAGGGCAAGGCGCCCTTGCGGCGCACCTGGGCCAGGCGGCGGGTCAACTGATTGGCCAGGGTAATCGGCAGGGGCATCAATTCCGGGGTTTCGTCGCAGGCATATCCGAACATCATGCCCTGGTCCCCTGCCCCCTGCTCCTTGAACAGCCCCTGCCCGGCGGTCACGCCTTGGGAAATGTCCGGCGACTGCCGGTCAATGGCCACCAGCACGGCACAGGTATTGCCGTCAAACCCCACATTCGAATGATCGTACCCAATGCGGCAGGCTTTGGCCCGCGCCACATCCGCGTAATTGACGTGGGCCGTGGTTGTGATTTCTCCGGCCAGCACGATCATGCCCGTCTTGACCAGGGTCTCGCAGGCCACGCGACTGCCGGGATCCTCCTTGAGACAGGCGTCCAGAATCGCATCGGAAATCCCATCGCACACCTTGTCCGGATGCCCCTCGGTCACCGATTCGGACGTGAACAAATAGCCTGACATATTCGTGTTCCCTTTACTTTGCGGGGCCTCAACACCCCATGGTTGTTTTTAATCGTGTTCCGCACAAAACAGTTCCAGCACCATGAAATATACGCGTCTATTCCAGAAAAGCCAGCACATCCGGCGCCACCCCGGCCACCAGCTCATGACAGGCCTGCTGGACTTCCTCCGCCTCAACCGCGGCCAGGGCCGCCTCCGCCAGCGCCTCCGCCTGGCTGAAATGCAACCCGCGCAACACCTTCTTCACGAGCGGCGCCGCGGCGGGGCTGACGCTCAGCTCGTCGGCGCCCAACCCCAACAACAGGGGCGCCAACACCGGATTCCCCGCCATTTCCCCGCAAATGCCGGTCCAAATCCCATGCTGGTGACTCACCTCGATCACCTCGCGCACCAGGTGCACAATCGCCGGATGCGTCGGCTGATACAGGCTGGCAATATGCTCGTTCACCCGGTCCACGGCCAGCGTATACTGGACCAGATCATTGGTTCCCAGGCTGAAGAAATGGACCAGGGGGGCCAGCAGCCGGGCGGTCAACGCCGCCGAGGGCACCTCGATCATCACCCCGACCTCGATTTCCTCGTTGAAGGCAATGCCCTCGGCGCGCAGCTCGTCCTTGCATTCCGCCAGCAGGGCATGGGCCGCGCGGACCTCCTCGATCCGGCTGATCATCGGGTACATCATCCGGACATTGGCATGGATACTCGCGCGCAGGATGGCCCGCAGTTGGACCTTGAAAATCTCGGGGTGCGCCAGGCAGAAGCGGATGGCTCGCCAGCCCATGAACGGGTTGCTCTCCTGGGGCGACTGCACATGCGACGTCAGTTTGTCCCCGCCCAGGTCCAAGGTGCGGATGATGACCGGCGCGGGCGCCAAGCGGGCCGCCACCGCCGCATAGGCGCGCTCCTGCTCGGCTTCCGTCGGCAGATGATCCGCCGCCATGTACAGGAATTCGGAGCGGAACAGGCCCACGCCCTCGCACCCGTGTTCGAGTACGGCCTCGACATCCCCCGGCAGCTCGATATTGGCGGAGAGCACGACTTGATAGCCATCGCGCGTTTCGGCCGGCACGTCCCGCAGGCCGGCCAGCTC
This sequence comes from Fidelibacterota bacterium, assembly GCA_021734645.1. Taxonomy (GTDB): domain Bacteria; phylum Verrucomicrobiota; class Kiritimatiellia; order JAIPIQ01; family JAIPIQ01; genus JAIPIQ01. The sequence continues at coordinate 11,411 of JAIPIQ010000040.1, forward strand.
GGCCTGCAACACCTGCTGGGCCACCTCGCGGTCGGCATACGAGCGCAACCGTTCGGCGCTCGGGTGGATTACCAGCAGCCCCTTGCTGCCGTCCAGCAGCACCCGATCGCCCTGCGCCACCCGCGTACTGACATCGTGCAGGCCCACCACCGCCGGAATACCCAGGGCCCGGGCCATGATCGCGGTATGGGACGTCCGACTGCCCAGATCCGTGGCCAGGCCCAGCGCCAGGCGACGATCCATGACGGCCGTATCCGACGGCGCCAGATCATTGGCCAGCACCACCGAGGGCTCTTCAATCCCGGCCAGCGTCGCGCCCTTATGGCCGGACAGATTGCGCAAGATCCGGCGGGCCACATCCCGCACGTCCGCCGCCCGCTCGCGCAGATAGTCGTCCTCGACCCGGCTCAAGGCCTCGGCATATCGCTCGGCGACCATCTGCACTACCGTCTCGACATTCAGCAAATGGGTCTTGAGCCCCCGGTCCACTTCATCGAGAAAAGACTGATCGTCCACCACCATCAAGTGGGCTTCGAAAATCCCCGCATGCTCCTGGCCCAGCGCCTCCCCGACCCGCCGCTGCACCTGACGGATTTGGTCGCGGGTGGCCAGCAGGGCCTCCTCAAAACGCTCGATTTCCCGTGGAATCTCATGGGCCTCGATATCGCGCTCGATGTAGTGATCTTCCTCGCCCTGCACCAGAAACGCCGGACCGACGATGAACCCCGGCGAGGCGCTAACGCCCTTGAGCACCACCTCGCGCGGCTCGTCGCCCGCGTCCAACGGATCCTCTTTCATGTCCAGCAAGTCCATCTTCTCAGGCCTATTCTTCCCCGAAACCATCGGCAAACAAAGCCGCCAGCGCCTCGAGCGCCTGGGGCGCATCGGCGCCCCGCGCGTGCAACTTGAGCTTGATGCCCTGGTACGCCTCCATGGTCAACAAGCCAATAATGCTCTTGCCCGAAACGCGCCGCCCCGCCTTCTCGACTTCAATGTCCGCCTGGTAGCGGGATGCCGTCCGCACGAACAGGGCGGCCGGTCGGGCATGCATCCCGTATTTATTGCGAACCTTGACTTCCCGCACAAGCGTTTTTGCTGCCCCATCGCCAGCCATGCCTCACCCCGCCCCCCGCCGCGCCAGGCGCGCCATGAGCTGCTCATCGAGCTCGCGCGCGGCGTCGTACCCCTGGTTCTTCAGTTTTTGATTCAAAGCCGCCACTTCAATGACGTGTGCCAGGTCGCGCCCCGCCGCCACCGGCAAGGTCAAGACCGGCACATCCAACCCCAGCAGGCGGCGCAGGGCTGGCGTAACGCCCATGCGCTCCGCATCCATTTCCTCGATGGCCCGCAACTCGACGATCAGGTCCAGAGGCATCTCCATCCGCGTGGCGGCGGCCCCATACAGACTCGGCACATGGACAATGCCCAGCCCGCGGATTTCCATATGAAAGCGGGTAAGTTCCAGGGATTGGCCGACAATCCGGCGGCTGCTGGTCCGCCGCAAGCGGGTGACATCGTCGGCCACGAGGGCATGGCCCCGCTCGATCAGCGCCAGGGCGGTTTCGCTTTTCCCGATCCCCGGGCGGCCTTCGATCAAAACGCCGATGCCCAGAATATCCACCATGGTGCCCTGGGCGCAGAATTCCGGCGCGGACAAATCTTCGAGGATCATTGTGGCGCTATTGACCAGCCGCCCGGTGATCAGTGCGCTGCGCAGTACCGGCAGGCCATGCTGCGCGGCCGCCTCGAGCAATTCCGCCGGGGCGTGCCGATTGCGCGCCAGAATCCAACCGGGCACCCCCCGGCCGCACAAAGCCTCCAGCCGTGCCCGGCGCTCGGCCGCGGCCAGGCTCTTCAGGTAAGACAACTCCGACAACCCCAGCACTTGCAGCCGATGCTGCGGGAAAAACTGCAGAAAGCCCGCCAAGGCCAGCCCGGGCCGATGCAGGGCAATCTCCTGGATCGGCCGGTCAAAATGCGCGGCGCCCGCCTCGACCTCAAGCGCCAGTTCGGCTTGGGCCGCTTTGTAAAAATCGCCAACCGTCACCGCCATGGGCGCACCCCCCGCCGTCTCGTTCATTCGCTCGGGGCGGTCAATTCGCGCTCGACTTCCGCCAGACTTTCATGCCGGTGATCCGTCATCTTGTCCCAGTGCTTGCGCACCTGGCGCGCCGCGCGCTCAATGGCCGCATCAATCGAAGCATACAAGTCCTCGGTGGTGGCTTTGCCCTCCGCCCGGATGTGCGGCGGCCCCTGCACATTGATTTCGGCATTATGCCGATGCTTCTCGATCTCGAGCACCAGGTGCGCGCTCTCGATGCGCGGAAAATCCCGCAGGGCATTGGTAATGGCCAGTTGCGCATAATCGCGCAGTGCGTCAGAAATTTCCATGTGCCGACCGGTTACGCTGATTTCCATCGTATTCACTCCTTCTTTGGGTTCGTCTACATTGAGAACCGGGGGCCCAGATACAGTTCCCGGCTCATGGGGTCATTGATCAAAAACGAGCTGGTGCCTTCCCGCAGGATCTTGCCTTCGCACACGAGGTAGGCCCGGTCCACCACGGCCAGGGTCTCGCGCACGTTGTGATCGGTAATCAGAATGCCCAGGCCGCGGTCCTTGAGATCCTTGACGATCTGCTGCACGTCATACACCGCCAGGGGGTCCACCCCGCTGAAGGGCTCATCGAGCAAGATCAACGCCGGATTCGTTACCAGCGCCCGCGTGATTTCGAGCCGCCGCCGCTCGCCGCCGCTGAGGGTATAGGCCCGCTGATGGGCCAAATGCGCAATCTTGAGCTCATCAAGCAGCGTGGCCAGCCGCGCCCGGCGCTCGCGCCGCCCGATCGGCAGCGTCTCGAGTATGGCCAGCACGTTCTGCTCGACGGTCATGCGCCGGAAAATGGACGGCTCCTGCGCCAGATAGCCCATCCCCAGGCGCGCCCGCCGATACATGGGCTGGCGCGTGATGCTGCGACCCTGAAACCTGACCTGCCCCGCCGTCGGACGCACCAAACCCACAATCATGTAAAAGCTCGTGGTCTTGCCCGCCCCATTGGGACCAAGCAAGCCCACGATCTCGCCCGGCCGCACCGTGATGCTGACGCCATCCACGACCCGCTTGCCCCGGTAGGCTTTGACCAAATTGTCCGTCTCCACCAAAAAATCGCTGGCCGCCACCGCTATTCTCCCAGCAGGGACACGCCGGGCGCGCCCTCTTCCGAATAAATGACCAGCCGCGCGCGCGGATAGCACACCATGCGGTTTTCATTGCGCCAGAAAATGATCCGGTCGCCCGCCAGCAGATCCCGGCCCCGCTGCACCCGCGGTTGCCCATCGAGGCGGATTTCCCCGGTGGCCACCAGGTAGGTGGCGCTCTCGGCGGTGGCCTGCTTATCGTCCATGTGGATGCGGACATTGCGCTCAGCAACAATGGATTCGAGCTCGTTCTCATCGCTGAAGCGGACCGTCATTTTATCGCACCAGAGCTGCATGTCCGCGTCGTCCACGTAAACATTCTCCTCGAACAAGGCATACTGGGCCTGGTACTCGAAGGTCAGCCGCTCCGAAGTGATCACCGTGACCTTGCCCGTGGGCCCGGACATATTCACGGCTTCCGGCGCCGGCGCCGCCCCCTGCCCCCAGGCGCCGCGCGCGCAAGCCAGCCCGGCCATCAACAGCAACCCTACCGCCCTGTATCTCATGGCAATCCCCCTGTCTCCACCCGGTCCCGAGCCCCTTGAAGCACCACCCGGGCGTCATTATTGATCTGCAAGCGCTCCCGCTCGTTATCCCATTCAAAGCCCCGCCCCGTCACCTCGATATTCGACCGCACAATCCGCACCCGGTCCTCCGACTCAACCCGCTTGCGACCTTCGTCGTACCGGCACAAGGGACTGCTGATCTGCATCTCGACCGCCCCGGTCAGGCTGTAAAAATCCGCCCGCATGTTGGTAATCCGCACGAACCCCCCCGGCATGAATTCGGCCAAATCCCCAAATAAACGCGAGACAATCCGATTGTCCTCTTTGCCGTACTGGGGCACCGTAAACCCCGTCAGCTTCGTCCCGGCTTCGTCCCGGGCCGCCACCGACGCCCCGAATGCCCCGCCCAACAGGACCAAACCCATCACCATGTAAGTCGTCCGCCGCATAGTCTCTACCTTATGTGACACCCTAGCCCACTCCCGGTTCATTGGCAATCGCGAAAAAGACGGGGCCTAAAGGCTTGGCAGAAGCGGCCCTCGCAGCCTAGTATGGCGCCTGGACCTGCCGCCGAAAGGGAGCATCGAAGATGAACGAACAAGACAACCTGTCGCCCGACCTGCAATCAAGCATTTTATGCGATGACGTCCGCCAGGAGCGCAACGGAAAGTTCATCCTGATCGGACTGTTTGACGCCATCGGCGCGCCCAGCTTCCCGTTGAAATATCCGCGCCTGTTCATGGTCAACCGGTGGTGCAGCGGCGCGGGTGAATTCACGCAGCAGACCCGGATCATGAAGCCGGACCAGCATACGGTCCTGATCGCCGGCAAGGAGATTCCCGTGCGGCTGCCCCATCCGGAGGCCACGGCCACCAATGTGGAGATTTTCCTGAACGTGACATTCGCCGAGGCGGGCACACATTGGGTCGAGGTCATGTTGAATGGCCGGATGCTGATTCGTTATCCGTTGCGGGTGGCACCCGTCCAGCCCGGCCGCCCCCAGACCAACGCGGAGCCGCCGCCGGGTTGAGCCGGCGACGCGCCGTCAAGCCGCACATG
>JAIPIQ010000041.1 GCA_021734645.1 Fidelibacterota bacterium
GGGGGCCGCTGCGCGGCCGCCGGTCATCCCGCTCGGTGCGCCGCCGGTCCGGGCCTTGACGGGGCGAACGGCGCTCGCGGCCCGAACGATCCCCGGAACGCCCGCCGGAAAAATCCTGATCCTGATAGGGATTCTCCTCCGGCGGCTTGCGCGCCCAGGAAGGCACGAAACTCAGCTCGATCGTATCCGACAAGTTGTGCTCTTGCTCGTCCATAATGACCAACCTTACACACGGGAGGGCCGATTGCGCCAGCTTTTTTCGCGGTCCCCCAAAACCCGCGCTTGACGGGGAGCGCCGCACGCGCCAACATGCGCGGCGTTCGCTGTCCGCGCCTGGTTGCCAGGCGCTCCCCGGAGGGATGCCGGAGTGGACGATCGGGCACGCCTGGAGAGCGTGTGTGCCTCACCATGGGCACCGTGGGTTCGAATCCCACTCCCTCCGCCAGTTTGGCAAGCTGGGGACTACCCGAGCAGGGCGCCTTGGCCATGCCGCCGGGGCCGTATAGCCGGCGGCGGTCTTCTTCAATGGGGTTTTCCGTGTGCTGGGTGAATGCCTGGGGTCTGCGGGGGTGGGGGCGGGCCCGGATTGGGAGTTGAACGCGGGGGCGGAGCGGGTATGTTCTGCGCATGGGCAAGCGGAACAGAGCAAGTTGGGCGGGGGCCGGGCGCGTGCATGCGGTCTGGCTGGTAGCGGGCTTGAATTTATTTGTGGCGGGGTTGATTGTGGGTTTCCGGTTGCATGATCATCAGGCGTTGGGCCGGAGTGCCTTTCCGGCGCGGTGCGTGAACGTGGTGGATGGAGATACGCTGGATGTGGTGTGGATGTACGGCACGAATCGTGTGCGGGTGGCGGGCGTGGATGCGCCCGAGACGCGGGGGACCCGGAAGTTGCGGGAGCAGGCGGACGCGCTGGGTCTGCGCGAGGAGTCCATGCAGCGCATCGGGCAGAATGCCACGCGCATGGCCAAGCAGTTGCTCCTGGACCGGGAAGTGGTGCTGGTCTTTCCACGGGGCGAGGTCGAGCGGGATACCTTTGGCCGCCTGCTGACCTATATCGAAGTTAACGGCGAAGATTTCGGGGCGTTCCTGTTGGCCAACGGATTGGCCGAGACGCGACCGGAGCCCCATCCGCGGCAGCGGGCCTACCAGCAATTGCAGCGCGAGGCGGCGCGCCAGGGCCGCGGTCTGTTTGCCTGGCAACCAGGAGGAAACTGAACGATGAGCAAACCCCTGCACTGGGTACACATATCCGACACACATATTCTGCCGGGCTGGCGGGATTTCACCTGGCGCGAGCTGTTATGGTTCAAGCGCTGGGTGGCCACGGCCTATCTGTTGGTCCTGCGGCGGCGGCGGTTCCGGTATGCGCGTCCCCGCTTGGCGGCCTTTGCCGAGTGGCTGCGGGCAAATCCGCCTGATGTACTGGTGCACACGGGCGACTTCAGCGGGTTGGGAATGCGGCGCGAGCTGGCCCGCGCGGTGGAGCTGTTTGCGCCCCTGGCGGCGGCGGCGGGGTTGGTGCGAGTGACGCCCGGCAATCACGATCTCTACTTGCCCGAGGCGGGGCCATTCGGCGCCACCTTTGCCGCCGCCTTCGCCCCCTGGTTGGGGCCGGCGCCCGAGCAGGACCCCGCCGATATCAGTTGGCCCCGCGTGGATCTGCTCGAACCAAACCTGGCGCTGATCATGCTGAACAGCGCCCGGCCCAATCCGCCCTTCTGGCGGTCATCCGGCGGCATTCCGGCTCCGGCGCTTGCCGCGCTGGCGGAACGGCTGGCCCGGCCGGACATGCGGGGGCGGCTGCTGGTCCTGGCCACTCATTTCCCGTTGCCGGACCGGCGCAACCGCCGGGATTGGCATGCGCTGGATGATGCCGCGGCCCTGCGGGCCATTCTGCGGCCCTACGGCCCGGGCCTGCTCCTGCATGGGCACGATCACCGTTGCGGGCGATGCGCTTTGCCGGATCTGTCCTGGCCCGTGTTCTGCGCCGGCAGCCTGACCTATGCCGGCCGCAGCGGTTTCTGGTCCTTTCGCTGGGACGGACAACAGGCCACCGCCGCGCGCGGCCATTGGGCGCCGGAGCGGGGGTTCTATCTTGAGCCGCCCGAGGCGGTTTTCTCGTAGTGGCGGAACTGCTGCGGGTCGAGGCGCAATTTGCCGATCCGGTAGTTCAAGATGCGCTGGGTGGTGTGCAGCAGGCGCGCGGCGGCGGCGGCATTGCCCCGCGCTTGCTTGAGGGCGTCGGTGATGATCTCGCGTTCGTAGGCGTCCACCATGTCCCGCAGGCTGCCACTCTCCGGCCGCAGCAAAGCCGTTTGGGTCTGTTCGGCGGTTTGCAGGGTGGGGGGCAGGGTATAGCCGTGCAGGACCCCGTCGGTGCTCGTCAGCACCGCGCGCTCAATGCAGTTCTCCAGTTCGCGCACATTGCCCGGCCAGTGATAGGCCGTCATCATGTTGATGGCCGTGGTGGAGATGCGCTTGATGGGGCGCTCGTATTGGCGGCTGTATTGCGCCACGAAATAGTCCGCCAGCAACAACACGTCCGAACCGCGCTCGCGCAGGGGCGGCAGCAGGATGGGAAACACATTCAGCCGGTAGAACAAGTCTTCGCGGAAACGACCCTCCCGCAGGGCCTTTTCGAGATCGGTGCTGGTGGCCGCCACGACGCGGACATTGACCTTGACCGTGGCCGCGCCGCCCACCCGCTCGAACTCGCGCTCCTGTAACACCCGCAACAGGCGCACCTGGACGGCCGCGGAAATGTCGCCGATTTCATCCAGAAACAGGGTGCCCCCGTGGGCCAGCTCGAAACGGCCCTTGCGCTGCTGCACCGCGCCAGTGAAGGCGCCTTTCTCATGGCCAAACAATTCGCTCTCGACCAGGTGCTCGGGCAGGGCCGCGCAATTCACGGCAATAAAGGGCAGATTGCGGCGGGGACTGCTGTAATGCAGGGCCCGCGCCACCAGCTCCTTGCCGGTGCCGGACTCCCCGCGGATCAGGACCGTCGCCGAATGAGCCGCGACCTGGGCGATCTGGTCGTACACCGCGCGCATGCTGCCGCAGTTGCCGATCATGTTGTCGGGCCGGAACCGATCCCCCAACTCGCGCCGCAAACGCTCGTTCTCCGCCAACAGGCCCTGCCGTTCCTCGATCTGCGCGCGAATCCCGGCCACGGCGTCCGCCAGCAAATCCGCCACCAGCATCAGAAACTCGAGATCCTGCCGTAACTCGGTCTCGTCGCCGCCGACCCGGTCAATGCTCAAGGTGCCGATGGTCTTGCCCTCATGGCGTATCGGCGCGCACAGAAACGCAATGCCCGACTCCCGCCGCGAACGAGTCCGGTTCAGGAAATTCGGATCCTGGCTCACATCGGCCACCAGCGTCGGCTGACCGCTCGCCGCCACGCGCCCCGTGATCCCTTCCCCCGCCCGGTATTCCCCCAGGCGGCGCTCCGCCGCCGAGAGTCCCCGCGACGCCTCGATCGCGAATATATCGCTGTCGCCCCGCCGCAGCGTGAAGGTCCCCCGCCGCAAATCCATCTCGGTCTCGAATACGCTCAACACCTCATCGAGCAGCGCCGGAATCACATGTTGATGGGTGATGGCCTGGGAAATCCGGAACAGCACGTTCAATTTCCGGCTGGCGCGATCATCCCCGCTTTTTCGGGCAGTCGGGTTCTTTTTCATTGTTCTTCGGGCTCCTGATTAGTGATACAATATTGTATCAGGGGCATAATGCAAGCACAATAATGTATTTACTGAATGCGTGACAGAGTGGGCGCGCATGGGCGTGCGTAATGAAATAAAGCTATATCCGACAACAGTCTAACCAGTGCTGAACGGGCTGCGGGTCTGGTTGGCACGGGGTCTGCTATGGAGGGCGGCAAGCAAGCGTGCCGCTGGTGGTGCGCTGCAAACACAAAAGGAAAGGCAGGCAAACATGAAGACGAGAGCATTGGGGTGCGCGGCGCTGGTGCTGCTGGCATTGAGTGGGCTGGGGCCGGTGGCTGGCGCGCAGGACGCGGTGGCGGGCGTGGCGGCGGAGGCGGAATTCGCCTACTCGGCCCTGCAGGATAACATGAACATTGTCTGGACCGCGGTCGCCGCGTTTCTGGTCTTTTTCATGCAGGCGGGGTTTGCGATGGTCGAGACGGGTTTCACCCGCGCCAAGAACGCGGTGAACATATTGATGAAGAACCTGATGGATTTTTCCATTGGTTCGTTGGTGTTCTTCGCGCTGGGCTTCGGCCTGATGTTTGGCGTCACCAACGGTTTCTGCGGCACGACGCATTTCGGTTTGCGCGGTGTGGATCCCCTGGGCGCGGACTGGATCTATACATTTCTGATCTTCCAGACGGTCTTCGCGGGCACGGCCGCCACGATTGTTTCCGGCGCCATGGCCGAGCGGACCCAGTTCAAGGGCTACCTGGTCTACAGCGTATTCATCTGCGCCCTGATTTATCCGATCTTCGGTTCCTGGGCGTGGGGTTCCCTGTTGCTCGAGGGGAATGCCGGCTGGCTCGAGAAACTCGGATTTCAGGATTTCGCGGGGTCCACGGTCGTGCATTCGATTGGCGGCTGGCTGGCCCTGGCCGGGGCCATCGTGTTGGGGCCGCGCCTGGGCAAATACGGCCGGGACGGCAAGCCCCGGGCGATTCCCGGGCATAACCTGTCCCTGGCCGCCCTGGGCGTCTTCATTCTCTGGTTCGGCTGGTTCGGTTTCAATCCGGGCAGCACCACTACGGCCGACGGCGAACTGGGCCGGATTGCGGTGACGACCAATCTGGCCGCGGCGGCGGGCGCCATCACGGCCCTGCTGACGGCCTGGCTGGCGACCGGCAAGCCGGATGCTTCCATGGCCATGAATGGGGCCCTGGCCGGGCTGGTGGGCATCACCGCGGGCTGTGCGACGGTCTCCCCGCTGGCTTCGATCTGGATCGGCGGCATCGCCGGGATCCTGGTGGTCTTCAGTGTGCTGTTCTTTGACCGGGTGCTGAAGATTGACGATCCGGTGGGGGCGGTCAGCGTCCACGGCGGCTGCGGGGCGTGGGGCACACTGGCCATCGGCCTGTTCAATGTCGAGGGCGGCCTGTTGTACGGGGGCGGAGTGCGGTTGCTGGGCGTCCAGGCCCTGGGCGCCGCCGCGGCTTTTGTCTGGGCCTTCGGCCTGGGCCTGGCACTCTTCCTGGGCATCAAGTATACGGTCGGTCTGCGGGTCAGCGAAACCGAGGAACTGCGCGGACTGGATATCGGCGAACACGGGATGGAAGCGTATAGCGGGTTCCAGATCTTCACCACCCAATGAGCGTGACGGGCGCGGCCGGGGTGACTCCCTTGCCCCTCCGGTCATTCCGGTCGCACCGTCTTGACAAAGCGTACAGACATCAACCAAGAACAGAATAGAACAGGAGTCAAACAATGAAACTGATCATAGCGTATATTCAGCCCGAGCGGCTGCCGGCCGTCAAACAGGCCCTCTATGAACGCGACATCTTCAAAATGTCGGTCACCAATGCCCTCGGGTGCGGTCAGCAGAAGGGCTACCACGAGACCTACCGCGGGGTGGACATCGAGGTCAACCTGCTGAAGAAGATCCGGCTCGAGATCGCGGTCAATGATGAATATGTCGAGGCCACCGTGGCCGGGATTATCGCCGGCGCGCGGTCCAACAAGATTGGCGACGGCAAGATCTACATCCAGGAGTTGAGCGACTGCATTCGCATCCGGACGGGCGAGCGCGGCTCGGCGGCGATTGGGTGAAGAGGCGCCAATGCTCTTTTTGGGTGGATTTCAATGGGTACTGATCGTGGCACGGGCTTCCAGCCCGTGTTTCATGGGCAAGATGCCCATGCCACGGGAGCAGCGCCTTGCGGTCCATGGCAGAATGAGAATTGCGGGCTGAAGAGAGTTGTGCCGGCGCAAGAACCGGCTAGAATCGGGTAACTACAAACCAGCGCGGACTCATGGTGAGTTCGCCAAGGAGAAGCAATGAGTAAGCAAGCAGTCGGTGGATGGTTGGCATTGGCGGTCCTGTGGGCCGGCGGCGCTGGGGCGGCCGAAGTGGAAGTCAACGTGGATGCGGCCTCGGCCTATGTCTTTCGGGGCGTGACCTTGAACGACGGCATGGTCCTGCAGCCGTCGGTCGAGGTCGCCGGGTTCCCGGTGCCGTTGACCGTTGGCGTCTGGGGGAACTTTGACCTGGACGACTATGATGGGGCGCTGACCGAGAACCAGTTCTCGGAAGTGGATTGGTACGCGTCGTATGCCGTGGCGCTGACGGAGAAGGCAGAGGTCGCGGCCGGCTATACGGAATACACGTATCCGGGCGCGGAAGGCGACGCGGACCGAGAGGCCAGCCTCGGCTTGGCCCTTGATCTGCCGCTGGCGCCCAGCCTCACCGTCTACTATGGTCTCGATGGCGCCGTCCGCAAGGACCTGTATATCGAGGCCGCTGTCGAGCACGGCGTGGAGGTAGGCGAGGTGGCCCTCACGGCCGGCGCCACCGTCGGCTATCTCGATCCCGAGGCCGCGGAGGCCGAGAGCGGCTTCGCGAACTACACGGTCTCCCTGGGCGCGTCCTACGGGATCGTCAGCGTGACCGGGACATACATCGGGCAGATTGATGATGAAGTGCTGACGGACGAGGACTACGACGTCGAGCTCGTCGGCGTGCTGTCGCTCACCTACGGGTTCTAGCCCGGCGTGGACTTGCATTCCCGCGCCGCCGTCCGGTTCGACCGGGCGGCGGCGCGCTTTGCCGTTTCATCCTTAACCGTCTACACGTACCCGCCTCCCTTGCGATGAGGAACGGCGGGAGCGTTCAGCCCCACGTACTCTTACACCTACTCCTACACACCGATCTTTCCAGGCGCTTCCGGGAATTGGGCGCACGGTCCGTCCACGCGCCGCCGGGACCTTACACACGCGGGCGTTTTGACGTCCCTTTTCGCCAGGGATTCATTACAGCGGCTGTAATGAGAACGACCGCCCGTCACAGCCGCTGGAATGAAAAACGGCCACCGTTACAGCCGCTGTAACGGCGCGTGAACGGTCGTTGAAGACCCTTCAAATCGTGCTCGTGGTCGTCCTCCGTCGTCGTCGTCCTCGATCCCCGCGCCCGTTTGTCGAGGACGACGACGAAGGACGAGAACGAGGGACGATTCTTTGCAAGATGTTTTTCAGGATCATAGCGGGATGCCACACTCATCCCTTGCCGCCTTCCACGATGGCAATCTCCTCGGGGGTCAGGGCGTAGAGCTCGTAGACCAGGCGGTCGATCTGGCGGTCGGTGATGGCAATGTCTGACTCCAGGCGGCGCAGCGTCTCCGGATTGCGCGCTTCCGCCTTCTTCCGGTTCAGGTCCAGCATCTCTTTTGCTACTATATTTGAGTAGGCGATAAAAACGTGATGGGCTTGTTGTCGGGCAAATCGGCGAGAAGACAGGCCAGCATACCATCGGGCGAAAACTGGCCGATGACGATATGGTGTGCCAGATGCAATACGTATTGGTTGCTCCATGAGGCACGCATGGCGCTGAAATTGGCCTGCTCGGGTGGAAATGGGCTAAGCAAAAGCAGGCGTCCGTCTGCAATCGCTCGCTGAATCCGTGCGGAAAAAAAGGCAGGTATGCCACGCGCGAGAATCTGGATCATCGGGATCCCGCGTGTCAGGCACTGGTCGAAAACGTCGCGTTCCTGCGGGCTGAGGAAGCCGCTGATCACGCAGGCGGGCGTGAGCGGCCATGCGCTGATACAGCAAGGGACTGCGCCGTTACCCGTGCGGGAAGCCAGAAAGGCCGTGCGTGGAAGCTTGCAGAGTTCGCGATTGCCGACGGCAAAACGCAGGGGGCCATAGCGGCGCACGTCGGCGTTGGCCGGATTGTTGCGGATATAGGCACGAATCGCGTTCAGCGCCCGCCTGTCACGCACGATGATTTCATAGTAGTTGCGGTGCCAGGGCGATTCGCCCAGTGATTTGGTGACCCCGATCTTGAAGCCACGCACAATCGATCCCAGCGTCCGTGAGGTGCCGGCGCCACACGGTAGGGGCGAAAAATGTAAGGGCGAAAAATATTTCGCCCCTACTCTGGATGGGGATGCATCACGACAGGCATGGGATGTCGAGGCCCCACCATCCGCCCGCCCGCCAGGCGCGATGGTGATGATGCCGTGGACGTGGTCGGGCATGATGATCCATTCGTCGAGAGCGGCGTGCGGGAAGTGGTCGGGGATGGCGCGCCAGCAGTCGGCGGCCATGCGCCCCGCCTCGTTGTTTGCCATGCGCCCGTTGACAAGCGTGCCGAAGCGCTTCCGGCGCTCGGCGGTATTGATCGTGACGTAGTACGTGCCGCCTGCCGCATAATCGTGCCCCGGCAGACGGATGGACCGCCGGTGATGTTTTTCAGGATCATAGCGGGATGCCACACTCATCCCTTGCCGCCTTCGACGATGGCAATCTCCGCGGGGGTGAGGGCGTAGAGCTCGTAGACCAGGCGGTCGATCTGGCGGTCGGTGATGGCAATGTCTGACTCCAGGCGGCGCAGCGTCTCCGGATTGCGCTCCTCCGCCTTCTTCCGGTTCAACTCCAGCATCCGCTCCACCAGTTGAACCATCTTGTCATGCAACGCCACATCGGCCGGATTGTCGAAATCGATCGGGCGGATGGGGATACCAAGCAACTGACGCTTCTTGATCTTTGGAAAGGTCTTTTTCCCATCTGAGAATGATTTCGTCCAAAACCAAGCTATTACCCGACTGCTCAATATCCCAAGTAAGTATAGCAGCTGTGGAGATGAGTTCTTGGTGACATAAATATTGTAGACTGTATTGAGAGTATAGAGGCCTCCTTCACAGAACGTTGCGATTGGTGTACTTCCAATTTGACGCACAACAATTCGATCCTGCTCGTAGACGGTTTGATTCCCGCCGCTTTTTACCGCGTCTTTAGTAAGGCATACCCAAGCGGAACGGATCGGCAATGCATAGCGGGAGAAATCCGATCCGTCAATTGTCGGTTTCGATACTGGGAACAATTGTGAATCAGACACATATGTTTTCCTATCAAAGGTTTGAATTCCGAAATAGGCGTCAGCATATGCTCCAAGTTTCGAATAAGCTCCCATTCGATCAACAAGCGCAGAATCTGACCCAGAGAGCTCGGTGCCGAACTCCGCATGCGGATGTTCAATCCAAGCATTCCCAATAACAACACTCGCTAAACGTGTTGTTGGTGAATGGCATGTCTCTACTTGGATGGAATGGAAAGGGCTGAGTGGTTCGCCCCGTTTGAAAACAAATATGCATGTATCAACGCTAGCTGCTCGAAAGACGGGATAAAGATGGTTCTGCAATAGCAAGAGCCTCCCCTCACGAAGTAAAAGGCGTCTTAGAGACTCTGAATGGACGTTTCTAAAGAAAGTATTTGGTGCAATAAACGATCCAAACCCTTGCTTTTTCAAAAGCTGGATCAACCGCTCGATAAAGACCTGATAGGTGTCAATCTTGTACGCCGCTGCCTCGTAATGAGTCAGTAAGTATTCGAAGACTTGGGGTTGTTCCAAGATTTGCATCAGGATGTACGGCGGGTTGCCGATGACGCAGTCGAAGCCGCCTTGTTTGAAGGCTTCGGGGAAGGCTGCTTGCCAGTCGAAGACATTGATGCGGTAGCGGGTTTCTTCGTCGAGCAGGGAGAGTTCGAGCTGGTCGTAGAAGTCCGGACCGATGAGGGCGTTGCCGCATTGGATGTTGCGGCCGAGGTCGGGCAGGATGCGTTGGCGCTCGCTGAGGAAGTCGCGCTGGAGCTGCTGCTGGGTTTCGCCTTCCAGGACCTTGAGCAACAGGGAGAGCTTGGTGACTTCAACCGCCTGGGAGTCAATATCCACGCCATGGATGTTGTTGAGCAGGATTCGCTTGCGTTCGGCCGTGGTGAGGCGCCAGACGTCACCAGCCGCCTGATAGACTTTCGGCGTCTTCCCGGCGGCGTGGGGCTTGGCCTTTTCCAGGTCGAGTTCACCGGTGGCGGGAGCGGCGGTGTATTGCCGCAAGTGCCAGTCGAGCAGGTACTGGTAGGCGACGATCAGGAACGAGCCGGACCCGCAGGCGGGATCCAGCACCTTGATCCCGGCGGCTTTGGCCATGGAGACCGGCTGGGGGCTTGCGGGATCATCGCCATCGAGGAGTCGGCCGAGGGTGTTGCGGACGATGTAGTCTACGATGTAGCTCGGGGTGTAGTAGACGCCGCCCGCCTTGCGGACTTCGGGCTTTTCCTCGATTTTGGCCTGATGGCCGTCGGTCAGCCGGATGGTCTTGCCGAGGAACTGCTCGTAGACCTGGCCGAGGATGTCGGCGGACAGCACGGAGAATTCGTAGGGGGAGTCGGGGTAATACAGGTTCTTGAGGATGTCCTTGAGGGTCTTGTCGTCTATCTCAAGGCGCGTGGTGAGCGTGTCGGGGGTGCCGGTGCGGCCTTTTTCGCCGGAGTCGAAGTGGAAGAGCCCGGAGTTGTAGCGGGCGTCGGCCTGGTGGAAGAACTGCTGCAGGCGGGGGTACGTGCGCCCGCCGTTGAGCAGGCTCTGCAGGCGCCCGTAGTCCTCGGTGCCGCGATCCTCGCAGATGCGCAGGAAGATGATCCGGTCAATGGTCTTCTGCACGGCGTAATTGAGATCGCGGACGGTGAGGCCGGGGTTGCGGAGGGCAAGGTTGCGGGCCAGCAGGTCGCGCCAGCGTTCGATCTCGGCCAGGAAGGTGTCATCCACCGCGCCGGTGCCCCGTTTGCCCTTCGTGGTTTCGGCGTATTTGTCGAAGGAGCCGCGCAGGATGGCGTCGCGAGAGAAAACCGCCGCGAGCTCGTCCCATTTTTCGACGTATTGATCAAAGGTGTAGTAGAGGATGCGGGCCTTGGCGGGCCGGTCGGTCTTCACGGGTTTGACGCGGGTGTCGTAGACGGCGAACTCCTCAAAGTCGGAGAGGACGGAGAGCGGGAGCTTGGCGGACCAGCCGTAGCGGCGAAGCTGGTAGGCGGGGGCCATGTCCCCCTCGATGTTGACGGATGGCTTCTTGGCCTCGACAAAGAACTTGCGGGTGCCGCCGATGCGGAAGCAGTAGTCGGGGGCCTTGGTATAGCCGCCGATGCGGATGGCGTCCTCGTGGATGACGTCCTTGTAGGCATCGGCATAGCCCGCCTTGTTGTCTACATCCCAGCCCAGGGCCGTGAAGAGCGGGTCGAGAAACTCGCGGCGCAGCTCGGTCTCGTTGTAGCTGCCGGAGGTATAGTGGGCGCGGTGCAGACTGAAGGTGGCGCAGAGCGCGCGTATTGCGTCGGGGGCCGCCATGGGTGGGGTTACCTCCGGTGGTGCAGGCGACGCTTCCGCAAGGCCACCCGGAGCAACACGGGCAGCCTGCGTGAGTGCTCCCGGCAGAACGTTTTCTCCGTGGCTATCATGGCCCAAAAGTATGCCGCAGCGCGTCAAGCGTCAAGCGCGTTTCAGCAAGCGGAATCAAGACTCACAGTCTGAGCCCTCTGCGTTCTCGCCGGGTTTCGGAACCACGCCCGCGGAGAATTGAAGATTGCCGAATCAAGAATATGCGGTTGACCCACACATTCTGTTGTGTGATTCGAGCAAGAGGGGCGATCAAGAGTTCGAGACAGAGTGTGGCGATGAAGTGGGTTCCCGTAACCGTTCACGGGGCTGGGAAATGTTTTTTGAGTGCGCGTGCCTGCACGCGCTTTCTGACCCGGAGCCTGCTCCGGGAGAAGACTTCCAATGTCGGCGCTGGCGTCGGCGTATAAAGCGCGTGCCTGCACGCGCACTCAAAAGGTCTGGTAATCAAAGCGCATTCCTCATGACATCACTCGTGAACGGTTACGGGTTCCCGTGCCCGCGGCTCGATGAAGTTTACGGCAAAGGTCACGATGGAGTTGTCCCGTCGGAGTTTACGAGGCAGTTTACGAAACAGTTCGCGCGGCGCCCACTCTTACCCGCCACACGTACCCGCCACCCTTGCTCGGATACACTTACGCGATTTCCTTCCACCGGAATCCGCCGTTGGTTCCCTCACGAACAGAACGTCCCGGTAACTCAAGAGATTCGAGTGTAGGAGTGCGTGTACGAGTACGGATATCTTCGCGCATCCGGCGGGCGCGCTGGAATCGCCGCTGAGCCGTCGGCGTCCAGGATCCCAGCTCGTATTCGTCGAGGACGACGACGAAGGACGAGAACGAGGGACGATTCTGTTCAATCGTCATCCGGAGTCGCCACCGTGGTCGTGCACCGCCAGGGAAGATTACTGCCATTCCTGGTAGTATTCCTGGAGGGAGCGGACATCCCAGGAGTGGTCGCGCAGGTAGGCGATGCAGCGCACGGTGGCGCGGGCGCCGGATTCGGTGGTGACGATGGGGATTGAGCGGGCGATGGCTTCGCCGCGGATGGCGACTTCATCGGCGCGGGAGACCGGGCCGCTGGGCGTGTTGATCACGAGCTGGATATCGCCGGCGGCCATGCTGTCGAGCACATTGGGGTGCTGGTCTTCATTGAGTTTGAACAGGGTTTCGCAGGGGATGCCGGCCTGGGTGAGGGCGGCGGCGGTGCCGGCGGTGGCGCGCAGGCCGAAGCCCAGATCCGCAAGCTGACGGCTGATCTCGACGATCCAGGGTTTATCGCGGTCCTTGGCGCTGACGAAGGCCGTGCCCGTGGCGGGCAGATCCTGGCCGGCGGCCAGTTGGCTTTTCCAGTAGGCCAGTTCGAAGGTGCGGTCCAGCCCGATGACCTCGCCGGTGGATTTCATTTCGGGGCCGAGGATGGGATCCACGCCGGGGAAGCGGTTGAAGGGCAGGACGGCCTCCTTGACAGCCCGCCAGCGCGGGGCCGGGCGGGGTTCGAGCAGGCCCTGGTCGGCCAGGGATTGGCCCACGGCGATGCGGGCGGCAATTTTGGCCAGGGGCAGGCCGACGGCCTTGCTGATGAAGGGGACGGTGCGCGACGCGCGCGGGTTGATTTCGATCACGTAGAACAGGCCGTCTTTGACGGCCAGTTGCAGGTTCATCAGGCCGCGCACGTCGAGGGCCAGGGCGATGCGCCGGGCGGCGTCCTCGATGTCGGCGACGATTTCCGGCGCGAGGGTATGGGGGGGGGTGCAGCAGGCGCTGTCGCCGGAATGGACCCCGGCCTCCTCGATATGTTCCATCACGCCGCCCACGATGGCATGTTGTCCATCGCAGACCACGTCCACGTCCACCTCGACCGCATTTTCGAGATAGCGGTCAATCAGGACGGGGAAACCGGGGCTGGCGGCGAAAGCGGCCTGGACAAAGGGCACCAAATGCTCTTCGCGATAGGCCACCACCATGGCCCGGCCGCCCAGCACATAGGAGGGCCGCACCATCACGGGCAGGCCGATGCGGCGCGCCAGGGCCTGGGCCTCTGCGAGATTCATGGCCGTGCCGCTCTCCGGTTGGCGCAGGCCAAGCTGGTCGAGTAACTGGCGGCAGCGCTCCCGGTCTTCCATCTGGTCAATACTGTCCGGCGACGTGCCGAGGATCTTGACCCCGGCGGCCAGCAGTCCCTGGGCCAGGTTCAACGGGGTCTGACCGCCCATCTGGACGATCACCCCGAGGGGTTTCTCGTTCTCGTAAATATTAAGGACGTCTTCCAGGGTCAGGGGCTCGAAATACAGTTTATCGGAGGTGTCGTAGTCGGTACTGACGGTTTCGGGATTCGAATTGACCATGATGGTTTCGTAGCCCAGTTCGCGCAGGGCCATGACCGTATGCACGCAGCAGTAATCGAATTCGATGCCCTGGCCGATGCGGTTGGGGCCGCTGCCCAGCACCATGACCTTGCGGCCGGTGGTGACGCGCGACTGATCGTGGCGGGCGTAGCTCGAGTAGAAATAGGGGGTATAGGCCTCGAACTCGCCGGCGCAGGTATCCACCAGGCGGTACACGGGGGTGATGCCCGCCGCCTGTCGTTCGGCCCGGATGCGCAGGCCATCGCCTTTCTGGCCGCGCAGGGCGGCGATCTGCAGGTCGGAGAAGCCGTTTTCCTTGGCTTCGCGCAGCAGGGGGACGGGCAGGGGCGCGCCGCGGGGCGCGTTTTCGAGGCGCTGTTCGAGTTCGACGATCTGGGCCATTTGGTCAATGAACCAGGGGTCAATCAGGCTCAATTCGGCAATCCGCTCGACGGACATACCCATTTGCAGGGCATACTTGATGTAAAAGTGGCGCTCATTGTGGGGCGTGGCCAGTCCCTCGTGGAGCCGGTTTTTGTCCACATGCTCCCACTCGCGGCGCCCCAGACCATCCACGCCGATCTCGAGTCCGCGATAGGCCTTTTGGAGGGCCTCCTTGAAATTCCGGCCGATGGCCATCACCTCGCCGACGGACTTCATGCTGATGCCCAGGCGGGGATCGGCGGCGGGGAATTTTTCGAAGGCGAAGCGCGGGATTTTGACCACGCAGTAATCGAGGGTGGGTTCGAAGCAGGCCGTGGTTTCGCGGGTGATATCGTTGGGCAGCTCATCGAGGGTGTAGCCCACGGCGAGCTTGGCGGCGATTTTGGCGATGGGGAAGCCGGTGGCCTTGCTGGCCAGGGCCGAGCTGCGCGAGACCCGGGGGTTCATTTCGATGACCACCAGGCGGCCGGTGCGGGGATTGAGCGCAAACTGGACGTTCGAGCCGCCGGTCTCGACCCCGATGGCGCGCAGGCAGCGAATCGAGGCGTTGCGCAGGCGCTGGTACTCGGCGTCGGTCAGGGTCTGCACCGGGGCGACGGTCAGGCTGTCACCCGTATGAATGCCCATGTGGTCGAGATTCTCGATCGAGCACACAATCACCACGTTGTCGTTGCAATCCCGCATGACCTCGAGCTCGAACTCTTTCCAGCCGACCACGGATTCCTCGAGGAGGACCTCGCTGCTGATGCTGGCTTTGAGCCCGTTGGCCGCAATCTTGAGCAGTTCATCCATGTTGTGGGCGGTGCCGCCCCCCGTGCCGCCCAGGGTGAAACTGGGCCGGACGATAATCGGGAATCCAATCCATTCGGCGACGGCCGCCACTTCGTCCAGGCTCCGGACGTGCCGACTGCGCAGGCATTCGATGCCCGCCTCCTCCATGGCGGTCTTGAAGAGATCGCGCTCCTCGGCGCGTTCGATCACATCCAGCCGCGCCCCGATCAGCTCGACGCCATATTTCTCGAGGACCCCGCTGCGGGCCAGGGCGATCGAGACGTTCAGCCCGGTCTGCCCCCCGAGGGTGGGCAGCAGGGCGTCCGGGCGCTCGCGGGCAATGATTTTTTCGATCACGGCCGGCGTGATGGGCTCGACATAGGTGCGGTCCGCCAGCTCGGGATCGGTCATGATCGTGGCTGGATTGCTGTTGACCAGGATCACCTCGTAGCCTTCCTCGCGCAGGGCTTTGCAGGCCTGGGTGCCGGAATAATCAAATTCACAGGCCTGGCCAATGACGATGGGGCCGGAGCCGATCAGTAGAATTTTGTGGAGGTCAGTTCTCTTTGGCATGGTCTTTTCCTGTTTCGTTTAGTGTGCGTGAGAGTGAGAGCAGAACATCGAACGTCGAACATCGAATGAAGAATGGGAATGGGGGACTGCTCGTGGGGGGTGCGCAGCCCATTCGACATTGGGCGTTCGACGTTCGATGTTCGACGTTCTCTTCATTATTTTCAATTCTGTTTTTGCTGCTCGCGGTTCAGCGTCCCCTCTTCATGCAGGTCTTGATGCTGGTCACGAATATTCGAATCAGTTCGTCCGTTTCCGCTAACACGCGGTTCAGATGATCCGGATCCGTGATGAGCGACGCCCCGCGTGCCAGCTTCAGCCACCTTTGCGTTTCACGCAGCTCCTTCAAGGAGATGCGTAGCTTGTGGACGAAATCCTTTGGTGATTCGGCGCTTTGCGCCTCGCCGTGATTGGGATAGGGCGATGTCCCCGCCCGCAGCAATTGTCCGGCAATATGATTGCCGACTCTCGTGCTCGGAAATTGCTCGACCAAGCGGATGATCTGTATCGAGAAATCCAGGAGCCGCTCCTCCAGGTCATAGGCTGTTGCACGTTCGTCAGTCATGACTGCCATCCCTGCGGTTATGAGAAC
>JAIPIQ010000042.1 GCA_021734645.1 Fidelibacterota bacterium
GGGACGCGCAGGTCACCGCAGTCCGGGGGGGCGGGTCCGCGGCCGTACCTGGCGGCGGGACGGGTCATTGCCCGGGACCTGTTGGAACAGGCGCCGGCGCGGCGGCCCGAGGGCCTGATCGTGCTGGATGATTTTGTCGCGGCGGGTTTGATGGCCGTCCTGCGGGAGGCCGATGGCTACCGGCCGCGCATGGTCGTGCTCACGCACGTGCAGAATCCGCGGGAGTATCCACTGCCCGTATTCCGGTTCGAGTTGGACATCGCCGAGTTGGCGCAGCGCGGGGTTGCGGTGTTGCTCGAGCGGTTGCGTAATCCCGGTTTGCCCGACCGCCTGGACAGGGTGGCGCCCCGGTTGACGCCGCCGGACGAAGCGGACGACGTGCGCGTGAGGGCGGGCGCGTGAAGGCCGGGGCGGATCCACGCGGTTTGGATCGGCGCGTGCTGTACAACAGCGACTGTACCAATATCTTCATTACGGCCCGTGGTCATCAAGTGTTGCGGCGCGGTGATTTGGAGGCCGTGATTGACGAGTTGGCGGATACGCAGGTGGGGGTATTCGTCTCGAATGTCGTGGACCGGTGGCAATGTTTTTATGCAAGTCAGGCCTTTGAGTGGCCCGCGGCGTTACCGGCGGGCGGGGGGGGGTACCCGACGCACATGCTGGTGGCCGAGAGCCTGCGCGATCTGATTGCGGCCGGGGCGGATCCCCTGCGCGTCATGTTGGACCGCGCCCACGCGCGGGGCCTGAAATTCGTGGCGTCATTCCGGATGAACGATATGCATGCCCTGGCCCCGGACAATCCGATTTACGGTGCATTCCGGCGGCAGCATCTGGATTGGCGCCTGCGGGACGAAACCGGACAGGTGTATCCCGGATTGGATTATGCCCAACCGGCCGTTGCGGCCCGGACGCTGGCCATTGCGGAAGAAATCATTCAGCTTTACCCGGTGGACGGCCTCGAGTTCGATTTCATGCGGCATCCCTGGTTTTTCCAGTTGGGCGCGGAGGCGGCGGGAGCGCCCCGGATCACCGGGCTGCTCGAGCGGACGCGCGCGTTGTTGGACGCGGGCGGGGGGCGGGGTCGTCGCTGGCTGGGGGTGCGGGTGCCCGCGACCCTGGCCGCCTGCCGGGAGATCGGCCTAGACGTCGAGCGCTGGATTGTGCAAGGCCTGGTGGATTACATCTGTCCTTCGGACTACTTCTTCACGGATTTCAAGTTACCCGTTGCGGCCTGGCGGGAGCTGATCGGCGCGCGTCCCATCGGGCTCTTTCCGAGCCTGCATCCTTTTCTGGCCAGCGCCCAGTCGGGCGCTCCGTTTCGTCAGGCCGAATTGCTGGAGCCGGTCGCCCAGCAAACGGCGGCCAACCTGTTTTACGAGCAGGGCGCGGACGGCGTCTCGGTCTTCAACTGGTTTGTGCCCCGCGAATATCAGAATGCGCCGGGACTGGATTTGGAGACGTTGCGCCGGATCGGTTCCGCGGAAAGCTGCGCCGTCCGGCCGCATCGGTATCGTTTCCATCCCCTGTGGGGCGCAGAGCCGCTCCTGGCTAGCAGGCGGCGCTGCCGGGCATTTTCGGCGACGGAACGCCACGACATGATTGTGCTGGACCGCGCCCAACCGGGCGCTACCGGCGTCATGACGTTCCCGTTGTCGGCCCGCACGGACTGGCCTCGCGCGCGCGGCGCCCTCGCCTTCAAGATCGAGCATCTGATGGCCGACGACACGGTCAGCCTCCGATTCAACGGCCGGGACATTCCGTTCGAGCGCTTCGCCCTCCGGTACTATCCGGCCGGCCGCAATGGATCCATGGGCGCGCGCCTGGGCCCCTATGCGCAACTCGCAGCGCCGTTGGAGCAGATTCCGTTGCAAGGCGGCGACAACGAATTGCGCGCCACGCTCGAGCGGGCGCGCGGGGATCTTGCCGCGCCCATCAGAATTTCCGAATTGCGTCTGGATGTAGAGTAGAAAGGAAACAACATGAATCAGAGAATGAAATCCGAAGCTCTTGCAAAATCCCTCGTGGCATGGGCATCCTGCCCATGCAACACGGGCTGGAAGCCCGTGCCACTTCCGCGGTCCTGGGGTTTTGCAAGAGCCTCAGATTTTTTTGCGCGGCGGATTGGCTCGGGCCGCCGGGCTTTGGTCTGCGGTGTGACGGCCATCCTATGCCAGTTGTCGGGGACGCTGGTTGCGACCGCGGCCGCCCAGGAGGAAGGCCTGCTGGGCCGGATGCCCTTTTATGGGGAGCAGCCCTTCGCGACCGGCGGGGACCGCGTTGCGCTGAGCAATCAGGAGGCCGTGGCATCGGCGCTGGATGGTGAGGGACTGGTTATCGGCGCGGGGATCCGTCCGGAAGTGGCGATTGGTGAATGGGACGTTTCGGCGGGAACGATTGCCTTCTGGCTGGCGCCGGTGACCTGGGAGGTCGGCACGTTTCACCTGGTCGGGATGCGCGATGAAGGGCAGGGCGTTTTCCATTGTCAGAAGGCCGGCACGGTCTTTCGTTGCTTTGCGAGCGCGACGACGCCGGGCGCAGATCCGGCCGAACGGGCCAGCCGCATTGCGCTGGCGCAGGTTGAGGGGTTGGACGCCTGGCCGCCGGGCGAGTGGCATCATGTGGCCATCGCCTGGCGCAAGGACGTTTCGTTTGCCGTGTATGTGGATGGGGAACTGATTTCCGAGCAGGTGGGATACTTCCCCTGGCCGACCGCTTCTTCCGGTCTGTGGTTGGGCTTCGGCAATCCGGCTCGCACCCGGATCAAGGATCTGCACGTCTACGCCCGGCCGTTGATGCCCGGCGAAATCGGCGCGCTGGCCGGTCAGCAGGCGGCGTTTGCCGCCGAGGCCCAGCCCAATATTGTGCCCGTTGGTCTGACGCAGAGCGCCCCGCGGATTGATGGTAAGATTGAAGCCGACGAGTATCCCACGAGCATCACCGGGCTGATTGATGCGGGCTCACACGCGCTGTATCCGGAGTATTCCGCCGTCCATACCGCGGCCGACGCGTCCCACCTGTATATCGCGGCACGCATCGGATTGCCGCCGGAGTTTACCCCGACCCCCGGCGCCACCGAACGCGATGACCCGCGGCTGATCGCCAGCGATTCCTTCCAACTCTTCATCCGGCCCGACGTCGAGGTTGACCAGCTCGCGTTTTCCGGCGCCTACTTCTGCATCGGCCCGGACGGCACGCTCTATGACGCCTATCAGACCATTGACCATGGGCCGGGCGGCGGTAACACCCGTGACCCCGGCCGGGTCTATGAGGTCGAGTAGGGCACCCCGGTGGGCGACGGCTACTGGACCGTCGAGACCCGGATTCCCCTCGAGAATCTGGGACTCACGCCCGATCAGCCCTTTTCCCTCTCCCTGGGTTTCTTCCTGCGGGACTTGGGACATAAGCGCATCGTGCTGCAAAATCATCCCGCCTGGTTCGACCACTTTCAGGCCTTCAATCTCGCCCACTTCGTGCCCGTGAGCGCGCGCATTGATCTGGGGCATTTGGCGCAAGGTCAGGTGGACGTCCGCATGGCGTTGCGCAACGCGGGCGAGCAGGCGCTGACCGGCGCCGGTTCCTACCTGATTGCCACGCCGGACATCCAGGAGTCGGTCAGAGACTGGGACTATGACCAGCTCATCGGCGAGGAGATCGAGGTGGCGGTCCGCGGGCTGATGCACCGTTGGCAGGCCGGATTTGCGCTGGAGACCGCGGGGGCGACGGTGTTGACCGACGCCTACCGGCTGGCGCAACCGGGCACGTATCTCATCCGGGCGGAGGCCACGCTGAACGGCCAGCCCATTTATCGGCAGACCCTGCCGTTCGTTTATTATTCGCCGTTGGACGTCACCTTGAAGCCCGTGCATGGCCAACAGCGGATCAAGGCGCTGGCGGCATTTTACGGCGTGGATCTGGGCGCCGTGCGTGAGATCGTATTTCGTGTGCCGCGGGCGGACGGCGGCGTCGCGGCGCACCGCTTTCCCGTCGCCGCGCGGAAGGCCGATTATGCGCTGCCCATGGGGGACATGGCGCCGGGCCCGCATGAGATCGAGGCTGCGCTGGTGGATGCCGCCGGCGCGGAATTCGCGGCGCGGCGGCTGCCGTTCGAAAAATGGCCGGATCCGGCGTGGTTGACGAATCCGGTGGGCCTTGACGCATTGGCGCCGGACTGGGTGCCGCCGCCCTGGACGCCGATCACCGCGGACGGTTTGACCTTCAGCGTGTGGGGGCGGACCTTCAGCTATGCCAACGACGCGGTACTGCCGGTTATGACCAGCCAGGATGTGACCCTCAACAGTCGGCCGGCGACCCTGCGGTACCGGATCGGCGCCGAAACGCACGCGATCACGATCGGAGAGACCCGCGTGACCGAGACGCACCAGGGGCGGGTGCAAATTGTCCAGACCGGGACGGCCCCGCATTTTGACTACACCGCCGAGCACGTGCTCGAATTCGACGGGCTGACCCGGATCCGGCTGACCCTGACGCCGAAGGGAACCGGCCTGCGCGTGGACGAGCTCTCCCTGGACATGCCGCTTGATGTCGCCCGCTACTACAACAGTCATCGGTACAATCTGGGCCTGGTGGCCGACGAGGCGTTCGATAAGATCAACTTCCTGTGGCTGGGCGATGACCAGGTCGGTTTCGAGTGGATGACCGAAAGCTACCGGGGCTGGCGGATTCACTCGCAGAAACCCCGGGTGACTGTGCGGCGCGCGGAGGGCCTGACCCACCTGCGGATGATGATCGTGAACGAACCCGCTGTGCTCGATCAACCCCTTTCACTCGAGTTCGGCTTGCAGCCCACCCCCCTGAAGCCGTTGCCCGAGGGATTCCGCGACTGGCGCTTCAGTACGGATGGAAGTGGAAAGAACGTCAATCTCTGGTCCCCCCATTTCGCCCGCTGGAACTCGGCGATGTCCAAGCCGACGCCCCGGACCTGGCAGGTGTTCGAGGACATGGTCGCCTATGGCCGGGAGCACGGGAAGCGCTTGTATCCATTCATGGCGCCGTTCTACATCAGCCGGTACGACATGATCAAAGGGGACGTGCCCTTTTATGTGCATCCCAGAGATTTGGATAGGGCATACGACGGGCCGATCACAATCGGCTCGGGCGAACCCCGGCCGACCGTGGCCGAGGCGTTCTATTTTGCCGCGGACTGGGATATCGAGCCGCCCTATTCCCAGGGGCGGAGCGATGAGGGCACGTTGCATTATTGCTCGCCCAGCAGCTCGTATGCCGACTACTTCGTCTATTCGATCGAGCAACTGCTCGTGCGGGGACTGGATGGCCTCTACATGGATCTGGCCGGGCCGCGGGAGAATTTTGATCCGGCGCAAGGGTTCGCTTATGAGACCCTGGATGGCCAGCGGGAGGGGACCCTCGAGCTGTTTGCGGCCCGCGACTTGTACAAGCGCCTGTACTATATCTTCGAGGCGCATCGCGGCCAGGAGAATTTGCCCTACATGCTGGGGCATGCCTATCCGGTGGGCACGGCCTACCGCTCCTTCTGGAGTCTCTGTTTCCATGGTGAGGGCTTCAAGCCCAGCGCGCGCTTTGACTATACCCAATGGTATTTGCAGACCGAGTTGCGGAACCGGGGCCGGTTTACCGCCAGTGATCCGGAGGCCGAACGCAGCTTCGAGGCCATCGCGTACCGGTTGAATTACCCGCAGCAGCAGTTGGGTATTCCCATGATGGTCCTGCCGCAATACAGCAAGGGCGCCGCTGGACCCGCGCAGCAGGTGGATATGGGCAAAGATCCGGCCCTGGCGCGGGAACTGCTCTCGTTCACCTTCCTGCATGACCACCTGCTTTGGCCCAGCCGGATCAATGCCGCGGTCGCGGACACGTTCTGGCGCGAGGTCGAAATGGCCTATGCCTTGGGTGAGGCGCAGTTCCACCCTTACTGGAGCAACGGCGTGCGCAGCGCGCCGGCCTCCGTCAAGGTCAGCTACTGGACCAAGCCGGGCGCGCGGGATGTGCTCGTGGCCGTCGCCAACTGGGACGCGCAAGCCGTCGCGGCGCGGATCGAACTGCCGGCCGGGCTGGCCGACAGCCTGACATGGGTGGACATGGAAAGCGGGGCGGCGGTGGCGGGCGCCGACGGCTTTACTGTTTCCGTGCCGGCCCACGACCTGCGCGTCCTGCGCGGGCGGGCGCCCACCCCGACGGATCAGCCGTGAGCGCGGGTTGCGACTCTCAAACATCATCAGCAGAAAGGAATCCGACAATGAAAAACGAAACAGCAGCGGGGAAGAGGAAACCAAACATCCTCTTGATCATGACCGACCAACATCGCTTCGATTGCCTGGGATGCCACGGGCATCCCCTGGTCAAGACCCCGCATATAGACCGCCTGGCGGCTGCGGGCGTGGATTTTCAGCGCTGCTACGCGCAGTCGGCGATCTGCATGCCGTCGCGCCTGACGGCCCTGACGGGTCAGTATCTCCATACCCACGGCATTCAGCACAATTCCAGGCAGGTGGATGTCTCGCATTTGACGACCCTGCCCCAGGTGCTCAAACAACAGGGCTACCAGACCGCCGCGGTCGGCAAGACCCATGTGGGGCGCAGCGATGAGGTCGGTTTCGATTATGCCCGGATATGCGCGGGCGCGGTCGTGGGCGAGACGAACCAGTACAACCAGTATCTGGCAGATCTCGGGTTGAGCGAGCCGGACCGGGACCAGGCGATGAAGGCGTATGACGCCTATGTCAGCGCGATTCCCTACGAGCATACCAATGAAGTCTGGACCGCCAACCAGGCCCTCGAGTTTCTGAACCAGCGGAATGCCGAACAACCCTTCATGCTCTGGCTGACCTTCGAGCGGCCGCATGCGCCCACCTGCGTACCGCCCGATAATCCCTTCCCGTACGATCCGGAGGCCATCACCCTGCCGCCTTATGATGAACGCTTCTATACCAAGCCGGATACGCGGCGGCCCGGATGTGAAAACAGTTGGAACGTGTTCAATACCGGCGAAAAAGTGCTGCGCCAGGCGCTGGCGAACTACTATTCCCTGATCAGCATGATTGATGACCAGATTGGGCGCGTGCTCGGGCACCTGGAGGAAACCGGCGCCCTGGAAAACACCGTGGTGATCTTCACGGCCGATCACGGCGATTTTGCCGGCGCCTACGGGCAGTTCGGCAAGAATACCAGCACCTTCGACGTGCTCTACCGGGTCCCGTTCATCTGGTCCTGGCCCGGCCGTACGGGACGCGAACGCAGTTACGAGTTGGTCGAGTTGACGGATTTCATGCCGACGGTTCTGGAGTTGGCTGGCATTGATTGCCCCGCGAGCGTTCAGGGCCGGAGTATTGCGCCAGCGATTCTGGGCAGTCCGACGCGAGGCGGTCTGCCGTGGGACGGCAAGGACGCGGTCTTCTTCGAAACGCCCTACGTGAAGACCGTGCGGACCAAGACCCATAAACTGTCCCTGGGCCACAAGGGCGGCCGGCGCTCCTGGGGCCAGTTATACGATCTGGCGCGCGATCCCTGGGAATTGGAAAACCTGTTTGACCGGCCGGAACACCAGTGGGTCCAGCAGCGTCTCGAGCGGCGGCTGCTCGAATGGTTCATCGAGACGGATCAACCCCAGGAAGCGGGCGCCGGTTGGAACGAGACGCCGCCCGAGTGGTGCGAAGGCGCGGCGCGCTAGGCGGCCACGGAGAGCAAAGCCATGAAGAGGAACCATGCTGTGCGGGGTGAGTATAACGGCCCCCGGGCCGGGCCGGCCGCGCGTCGGCGGCGGAACGGGGCGGGTTTCACCCTGGTCGAGCTGTTGGTGGTCATCGCGATTATCGGTGTGTTGATCGCCCTGACCATGCCCGCGTTGCGCGGCGCGCGGGAAAGAGCCCAGCAGGTGGCCTGCGCCATGAACCTCAAGCAATACGCCCTCGCCTTTCAAATGTATGCCAGCGAGAACAAAGGCCTTTTCCCATCGCATTTTGAGGCCGTTCCCGCCTGGACGCCGTGGTCCGCCCAATTGGATGAGGCGCAAGTGCTGCTGCACAGCCAGCAGGAGGCGCTGGCTTGCCCCGCAAGCCGACTGCGCGTGTATCACGAAAATCAATGCCGGGGGAAATATATGTACCACGCCTTGATGGGATCGCATATTGCGGACGCGCAGTGGGCCCGGCACAAAAGCTGGTCTATCAAGAAGCCCGCGGACATGGCCGCGTTGGGGGACGCCGCCGACTTCATGGGGAATGGCAAGGCGCGCTACTATTTCTATTCCATGACGGCTAATGGCTGGATGTACCTGGGCTTCGATTTGCACGGTGGCGCCAATGTCCTGTTTGCGGATGGCCACGTGTTTTCCGGTCTGCGCCTTGACACCTTCAACCCCGACTGGGCCAGCCCCGTCTATCACGGGTTCTAACAATCAGGAGCGTGCGTGTGACCCCGCGTGAATCGTTTATCGCCGCGTTGGAACGGCGGCCCCCGGCGGGCCGGGTGCCGCATTTCGAGTTGGAGTTTTTCCTGACCATGGAAGCCTTCGGGCGCGTGCATCCCGCCCACCGGCACTACGCGCAATGGGATCAGATGAGCGCGCGGGAAAGGGATTTGCACCGCCGGGATGTGGCCGACCTGCACGTGGCCGTCGCCCGGCGCTATGAGCAGGCCGGCCTGCTCTATCACGCGCCCGGCGGCTGGGCGGAGGAAGATCTCCAGCTGTCGCTCGAACAGGTGCGGGACCTGTCCGGCCTCGAGTACCTGGTGATGCTGCCCGGCGATGCCACGTATTCGCTGCCCAGCGGCAACGAGGTGATGGCCTTTGTGGGGCGCCTGGCCGATCAGCCCCAGGACGTGAAAGACGAAGCCCGCCGCCGGGTCGAACAGCGCCTGGCCCGGAGCGCGCGCCTCAAGCAATGGGGCACGGTGGACGGATTCTGCCTCTGCGCCGATTACTGCTTTAACGACGGCCCCTTCCTTTCGCCCGCCATGTTCGACGAGTTTATCGCGCCCTACCTCAAGGACCTCGTGGCAGGCTACCGGGAACAGGGCTACTACGTCATCAAGCACACAGACGGCAATATCATGCCCATTCTCGATGCGCTGCTGGACGCCAACCCCCACGCCCTGCACAGTCTCGACCCGCAGGGCGGCGTGCAACTCGACCAGGTCAAGCAACTGGCTGGCGACCGGGTGTGCCTGATCGGCAACGTGAATTGCGGCCTGTTGCAGACGGGCACGGATGACGAGGTCGTCGCCGATGCCCGCCGCTCCCTGCGCCAGGGCATGCCGGGCGGTGGCTACGTCTTCAGCACCAGCAATTGCATCTATACCGGCCTCACCCTCGAACGCTATGAACTCATACTCGACGTCTGGCGCACCACCGGAAATTATTGAGCTGCGAGTTGAATCGGTGAAAAAATCACTAAAAAAACGCTTGACAAAATTCACGCCGCCGGTAATGTTTCTGTGTATAAGAACAATTGGGGCGCGTTTAGCCCCGGTAAAGCAAACGAAAGGATAGGAGTGCAGCATGAAGACGAATGGCAGAGCAGGTAGCAAGATGAGCTTAATCCCAACCGCATGCGTCGTCTTGGCGGCGGTGCTGTTTCTGGCGTCACAGCCAACCGCGCAGGCGGAAGATCCCAACTACTGGACCGGCGCGGGGGGCGGAAATCCGGCGCTATGGTCGAACAATTCCAATTGGTCTCTGGGCGTATTGCCCAACAGCATAGATGCGATTGCCGTATTTTATAATAGTTACACCGGCTTGAGCAATCCCATCCGAATGCACGGATCCCGATCTGTTAACCAACTTAATTTCAGCGCCGATGCGGATGCCGACGTCACCATCAGTTTGACTTCCGCCGCGGGGACTACCGGACAGATACTGAACTTTGAGGTGAACAGCGATTTGCAGGCTCCGCAGATCAATGTGGACGCGGATGCCACGGGCAACTTCCAGTTGGGCGGTACGGGAGATACGGAGCTCTATTTGCGCGCTCGCACGGGACTTACTATTAATCATGCGGGCTCTGGTACACTGACCTTTGGCCAGATGCTGAATACGTTGGGCACGGTAGGAGCGACCGTGACCAAGAATGGCACGGGGACGCTGATCTTCGCCGCAGACAATGATTACACGGGCACCACCACGGTCAATGGCGGGGTGCTGCTGGTCAATGGCGATACGACGGCGGCCACGGGCGCGGTCTCGGTCAACAATGGCGCCACGCTGGGCGGCACGGGCACTGTGGGCGGCAACATCACGCTGTACGCGGGCGGCACGGTAGCGGCCGGCGCCAGCATCGGCGAACTGACCGTTCAGGACCTCACGATCCAGGACGGCGGGATTTTGGACTTCGAATTGACCAGCAACGCCACCCCCGGGACGACTTATGATCGTCTGGTGGGCGACAACCTCTATTTGCCCAGCGGCGGTACGGTGAACCTGAAACTGAGTGGCTTTGGCGTGCAGAGCATTACCGGGGGCGACAGCTTTACGCTGTTCAGCGGCACGGTGCATGACTTTGGCACAACCACGGTCAACATCGTGAACGACACGGATTGGACCGGTGGGTGGCAGGTGTCCGAGGGCAGCAGCCTCGTCTTGACCGCCGTTATTCCCGAGCCGTCCACCTTGGGGTTATTGGTGTTTGCGGCGTTGTGCGGGTTCATCCGTTGGCGTCGGCGCGGCTAGGGTGATTGGTGGCGATGGCCGGGGCGCGGCGCAGCGCCGCGGGGGTCGGTCAGCGGGTCTGATTAGTCGTTGAATTTTGTCCGGAAATGGATTGAGGGCGCAAGGGGTGTATCCAAGCGGGGTCGGAACAGTGCAAACTGAGATGAAAGACATAGCGATCATGGAGCGGATATTGCCTGCGCCCCGGGGGGGTGGTTTCCGGATGGAGGGGTACTGGGTTTGGTGCGGTTCCGTCATTCGGGGGCCGGACGGGACGTATCACCTGTTTGCGGCGCGGTGGCCCAAGACCCTGCCGTTTGCCAAGGGGTATGTATTTGCGTCGGAGGTCGTGCGGGCGGCGGCCGATACCCCTGAGGGGCCGTACCGGTTTGTCGAGGTCGTGTTACCGGATCGGGGGGCCGGGTATTGGGATGGGCGCATGACGCACAATCCGACCATTTGCCGTTGGGGGAGCGGGTATGCGCTATTCTACATTGGCGCCACGTATGCGGGGGCGCGGCCGACGCGAGCCGAGCTGGAGAGCGGGGAGCCGGCCCGGCATGGCCAGGTGTACCGGTCCATTCGCATTGGCCTGGCCACGGCGGAGGCGTTGGAAGGCCCCTGGCGCAGATTGGACCAACCCATTCTCGATCCGCGCGCGGACAAGTGGGATCAAGTGATCGTCACCAATCCGGCCCCATGCGTGCTGGACGATGGACGCGTGTACCTGTACTACCGGTCCAGCAGTCCGCAGGGCTGGCGGATCGGTCTGGCTGGCGCCGATGGGCCGGGCGCCCGCTTCGAACGGCTGCACGACGAGCCGGTGTTGAACTTTGGCGGCGAAGATTTTGTCGAGGATCCCTTTGTCTGGCGGCGTGGTCGGCGCTTCGAGCTGATTGCCAAGGACTGCCGGGGGGGAATCACGGGGGAGCTCCATGCCGGGGTGGGCGCCCATTCGCGGGATGGCATCGCCTGGACCCTCAATACCCCGCCGCAAGCCTACTCGCGCCGGGTGCGGTGGGACGATGGCAGCGTGACCATGCAGGGAAGCCTCGAACGGCCCTTCCTGCTGTTCGACGGCGACACCCCCACGCATCTTTTTGCGGCCACCGCCGACGGCCCCGGTGGTTTTCATGGCGCGGAAAATACCTGGAACATGGTGATCCCATTAAGACGTTCCTGAGCGTACCCCCACCTTGGTCCCAAAGGAGTCCAGTCATAATGAAATCCGATTTCAGTGAGACGCTGGCAAAACCACGCGCGGGCAGAAGTGGCCCGGGCTTCCAGCCCGTGCTTGAGGGGCAGGATGCCCATGCCACGAGGGGCCTTGCCAGAGCCCCCAGTATTTGCCGCTGGATTTTGGCGGCGCTGCTGCTGTCGGGGATGGCCGCGCGGGTTGCCGGCGCGGCGGATTATGCGCACCCGGTGATCCGGGTGCCGCGGCTGGATGTCGCCCCCGAGTTGGATGGACGGATAGATGATGCGCAATGGGCGCAGGCGGCGCGGATCACGGGCATGGTCGGGAACCCCCTGGGCGAGCAGGTCATGGTGCCATCCATCCAGCAGGTCGAGTGGTGGCTGGGATTTGACGATGAGTATCTCTATCTCGCCATGCGCAGCCCGCATCCCAAGGGGATCTATCCGCTGGCGCGCATCAAGGCGCATGGCGATCCGTTGCTGGTTCATGAGGATCATGTCGAGGTGCAGTTCATTCCCCATGCCGAGCGGGCGCTGGCGACCCGACCCGCGCGTACCGAGGGCATGTACAAATTCGTCATCAATCCGTACGCGGCGGTGGACGACCGCCATTGGTTCAATGGGGAACCCGGGACGGAGGATCTCTGGTCGGGGGTCGGAAAGTGCGCCAGCCACGTCACCGACGAAGTGTGGGAGCTGGAGCTTTCGATTCGGCGCGACCGCATTGAAATCCGCGATATTGATACCTTTGACGGAAAGCGCTTCGTGATGGAGCTGGTGCGGGCGGATACGCCCACGGGGATGTACTACGCGGGCATCACCGGGAAGCGGTGGTCTGCATGGGACAGCTTCGCCCAGGTGGATTTTGACCAGGGGGCGCCCACGTTCCAGATGCGCGGTCTCGGACCGCTCGAAAACGGCCGCCTGGATGCGCGCTTCGACCTGCGGGGCAACAGCGCGCCGCCGCGCGCCGTGACCGTCGAAGTCACGGTGGAAGACGCGGATGGGAAGGTCCTCTTCGCCGACAGTCAGACGGCTACCGTCAGCCAAGGGCAAATCCAGAGCCTGCGCTTCGTCCAGGACGAGCTGCCGATCACGCGGGTGGACCTGGCGGAATCCGCCCGCAACCACTGGGAGATTCGCGCCCACTACCAGGAGGGCGATCAGACGGTCACGCTGTATCACGTGCGCGCGCCGTTCGCGCGCGTGGATGCCGAGTGGGAAGCGGCCTATATCGAGCCCTGGCTCGCTGCGCGGCCCAGAGGCGGGGACTGGGAGGCCAGGATCATCCATTGGGTCAGCGCCAACCTGCTGCGCTATTCCATAGACACGGACTTGTTGGGGGTCGAGCCCGCCGTCAAAGCGGCGGCGTCTTACACCGTCGAGGTGCGGGACGCGAGCCAGCGGCAGCTTGCGGTCCGGCAGGGACCCTTGCGGCGGCATGCGGCTGAGGAAGAATTCCTGCTGGCGGCGCCGCTGCCGGAGGGGCATTACACCGCCGAGATCACGCTGCACGCGGCCGACGGCGGCGAAGTCGCCCGGAAGAGCCTGCCGTTTGTGCGCCAGCGCTACGCGTGGGAGAACAATCAACTGGGCTTGCAGGATGCACTGGTGCCCCCCTATGTGCCCATGGCGGTGAACAGTCCGAGAATCTGGGGGCCGACTGGCCCGAATACCGGCGTGCCGATGGCCGCGGGCGATTTGACGGTCAGCACCTGGGGGCAATCCTACGCGATCGGCGGGAATGGCCTGCCGGCGAAACTATTTACCGTGGCCCCCTCCGGCACGATCGGCGGCCTCGAAAACCTGCTGGCCGCGCCCATGGCGCTCGAATTGCGCGTGGACGGCCAGCGCCTGGAAGGGACGCCCGCCCAGCCCCGGATCCTTTCCGAGGATATCCACCGGGTCCGGATCGCGGGCGGGGAAGATTTTGCCGATCTGGCCGTCGAGACTGCCGTCACGCACGAATACGAAGGCTGGTATGAAGTCGAGCTGGCGATCGAGCCGCGCCAGGCCACGACCGTCGAGAGCCTCGATCTGAGGGTTGATTTCCGGGATCATCCGGGCGACCGGCAGACGGCGCTGCACCCGATAGACGCCTATGGGGTCGGCTCGGTCTTCGGCGCGATTCCCAGGACGCCGGGCGTCCATGCCCGGGGCTCGCTGATGCCCCCGTCGGCCAGCCGCATGGTCGGCCTGACGATTGAAAAGGACTGGAAAAGCTTCGTGCCCCAGGTTTTCGTGGGCAATGGCGACCGGGGGCTGTGGTTTTACTTCTGGAGCGACAAGGGCTGGGAGCTGCAGGACGATCAGGAATGCGTGCTGATCGAGCGGCTGGACGACGGCAACGTCCGTCTGCGCGTGCGCTTCCTGGCGGGACCCGTTGTCTTGGATGGGCCGCGGAAGATCCGCTTCGCCCTCCAGGCGATTCCCATGAAGCCCAATGACCGGCGCTACCGGGTCAAGAGCCGCGAGATTTACCACCAGACGGCCGGGTTCCGCTATTGGGGCGACTCGGTGGACAGTTTCGTCCAGACCCAGGCCGAGGACTACGAGGCCCTCCGCAAGACGCTGCTCTTCGGGAGCGTATACCAGGAAGGTGTGGCGGACGCGCGGGAAGCCTTTCAGCACAACTACCATCACATCGGCGCCACGATCAACGAGGGGGGCAATCGCTTCATGCTCTATGGTTCCCAGTGGATGACCGGGCTCGGGGCCGAGGCGTTTGACACTTATGGCGGCGAGTGGCTCGGCAACAACGCCTGGGATTTTGCGCCGCATCTCAAGTTCATGAACCAGTGGAACAGTCAGCGCACCCAACAATGGGATACGGCCCGCAAGTGCATGGCCGAGCGCGTCAACTGGCCACAAAGCTTCGTGGATTTCTTCGTCTGGCACCATGACCAGTTGATCGAGAAGGCAGGCATCAACGGCACCTGGTGGGACAATTCCTACTATGGCCTGATTACGGACTTCGATCCGGAGTTGGGCCGGCTCGATTCGGTATGGCACCACAAAATGCGGCGGGATCTGACCAAGCGGCTGAACCTCATCGGCTGGCAACACATGCGCCAGCCCACGTGGGCGATGAACAGTCATTCGGCCATGCCCTGGACCCAGGTGTTGTGGCTGATCGAGGGCAGCTTCTACGGCAGCGCCCCCGGCGCGACAACCGCCAACGACGTCACCGCCACCCGGCATTTCGCCCAGTTTGCCAACACCGGCCGGGGCGTGGACTGGTTCCGCGCCAACGTGCGCTCCCGGAGTACCGTGCTGATTCCCAAGCCCTTCCTGCGTCATTTTCGCGGGGCGACGCCGGCCATGGATTTGAAGATCAAGCGTAGCGTCGTCGCCATGCTGCTGAGTCACGACATCGGCGGGTTCGTCAACCGCCGCCACAAGGTGGACTATCCGCATCTGCACAAGTTGCACGGCGCCGTGCGCTACGAGGATGCCAGTGCCTGTCTCTTTGCCGGCTACTGGAAGACCCCCCCCTTCGTGACGACCACCACCCCGGTTGTGCTCACCTCCGTCTATCAGGACCGCGAAAACGGCACCGCGGCGCTGCTGTTCCATAATACGGGAGACGAAGACGTCAGCCTCGGCGGGACCCTCCTGGATGCCGCGACCCTGATCGGCAACGCCAGTTTCGTGCCGTCCGCCACCCGGCCGGTCACGGTCACGCGCGTCTACGACGTCGAGAGCGGCGCGCCCGTCAACTTCCAGGTCAACCCGGATGGACGCGTCGAGCTGCTCGGCCCCTTGCCCTGCGCGTGGCACGACTTCCGACTGATCGCCCTCACGACCGAATGAAAGCCATGACCAAAGCGGCGCTTGCAAAACCCCGGGCTTGTAGAAGTGGCGCGGGCTTCCAGCCCGTGCTGCATGGGCAGGATGCCCATGCCACGAGAGGTTTGGCAAGAGTCTCGTAACTATGAAGGAGACAACATGCGCAAGAGAGAGACGAGTAAACTGAATGCATATTTGGCAGGCGCGCTGCGCGCGGCCGTGGCCGTGGCGGTCCTGGCGCCGGCCTGGGGGTGGGCGGGGACGGGGCCGCTCTGGCGCCTGGCTTTCGAGGGCGAGCGACCGCTCGATATTCAGGGGGCCGGCGCGGCGCTGGCCAATTCCGAGGAGCTTGCGGGGCGCTTGACCC
The DNA here is from genome assembly GCA_021734645.1 of Fidelibacterota bacterium. Lineage (GTDB taxonomy): Bacteria > Verrucomicrobiota > Kiritimatiellia > JAIPIQ01 > JAIPIQ01 > JAIPIQ01. Next base: position 15,996 of record JAIPIQ010000042.1, read on the forward strand.
CGGAGGGGCTGATGCTCGAAACGGGCGCGGCGGGGCCGTTGATCGAGACAACTGATTGGGACAGTGACGCCGGGACGCTCGCATTCTGGATC
>JAIPIQ010000043.1 GCA_021734645.1 Fidelibacterota bacterium
GCCTGCCCGAGGCGGACGCCCCCCTGACCCTGCAACTGTATTGCCCGATCGAGGAGCGCAATGTTCTCACCGCCACCGGCCTTGAAAGCGGCAGTGCGTACGATCTCACCGTCCCGGCCTGGAACCGGCAGTACCGGCTCGATGTTTTCGATGCCCACGGCGAGCTGGTCCTGTCCACCTGGCTCGGGCATCTGCGAACGCATTGATTGATGATTGCCGATTGATGATTGTAGATTGAAAAGAGATCCATGATCTCAGGCCGGTAGTTTCCGTGTCCGGCGCTCTGTGCCCGCGCCCGGGGCTGTTTTCCTGCTGCTGGACGCTTGCGCGGAGCGCTCTGCCGCAGTATATTCATGATTGCTGGCGTGGGAATTGTTTATCGGTAAAAGTCAAGGTTGCTTCGTCATGAAGAGATTAACGCTGAGTATGCTGGCGATCATCGGCCTGATCATTTTAGCTTGGCTCTGGCGTGCCTCCTCTGATGGTCGGCATCCGACTGATCTGGCCCATGCCGCGCCGGGCGCGACGGCGCGCGCGCTTGCCGGCGAGCGCGGCTCGTCGCGCCTGCGGCCACCGGTTCAATCGCCTGCGGCCCACCCGGGTGCGGTGCGGGCGGCGGGCGTTCCGGCGCCGGTTTCCAAGACTGTCCCGACGGCATCGGCGTCGGCCCCGGCTGCGACGAATCAGGATCCGGTGGCGCCCCCGACGCCGTCCACCGCGGGTCAGTTGGCCGCCGCCGCGCCCCCGGCTGAGCCGCCGCCCGCCTACCGGAGCGCGGCCGATATGCTGGAGGATGCGGACATGAGTGATCCGGTGGTGCGCGCCCGGATCGCCGCGCAACTGCAGGCGGCCTCGGCCCAGCGGCGGGAAGCGGTATTGGCCAAGGCGCGGGCGCTGGGCATTGCGGCGCGGATTATCACCGAGGATGGCCGCGTCATGGAATTGCAGGACTTTGATGGCGATCGGCCGTTGTACTACGGCACCCGGAATGCGAATGCCGCGATTTCGGGCGGGGTGATTCCGTTGCGCAGCGCGCCGTATACGCTCGAGGGCGCCGGGCAGATGGTGGGCATCTGGGACGGCGGTTCGGTGCGCAGCACGCATCAGGAATGGCCCGGACGGATCACGCTCAAGAACAGCTCCGCAGCGATTGATGACCACGCCACGCATGTCGCCGGCACCATGGCGGCGGCGGGGGTGCAGGCCGCCGCCAAGGGCATGGCGCCGGCCACGGCCATCCACTCCTACGACTGGAACAGCGACCTCGCCGAAATGGCGGCCGCGGGCGCCGCGTCAGCAACCGATACCGGCCGCCTGCCGCTTTCGAATCACTCCTACGGATACCTCGCCGGCTATACCTGGGTATCCGCCAATCGCTGGCGCTGGTTCGGCACCGGCACGACCGCAACCGGCGCGGAGCAGGACTTCGGCAAGTACAACACGTACACACGCGACTGGGATGCCCTGGCCTACAGCCTGCCCTACTATACGATTTTCAACGCCGGCGGCAATGACCGCAACGACAACCCGGCCCAGGGCGACCAGGTGGACAGCGCCTCGGGCCTGTTTCTGTTCACGTATGACAGTGCCACCCGTCCCGGCGGCGACGGGACGTACCGGAGCGGCTACGAGAACATCAGTTATGCGGCCCTGGCCAAGAACATCATTACGGTGGGCGCGGTGAACGACGCTGTCAGCGGCGGACAGCGCTCGCTGGCGAATGCCACCATGAGCACGTTTTCCTCGTGGGGCCCCGCCGACGATGGCCGGATCAAGCCGGATCTGGTCGCCAATGGCGTGAGTTTGTACTCGGCGCTGGCCTCGGGTAACAGCAGCTATGGCAGCTACTCGGGCACCAGCATGGCGTCGCCGGCCGCCGCCGGCGCGGCCGCGCTGCTGGTGCAGCTCCACCGCCGCGAGTTTGCCGATCAGTTGCCCCCCGCCAGCCTGCTGAAAGCCCTGTTGATTCATACGGCCGATGAGCTGGGCAACCCCGGCCCGGACTATCGTTTCGGCTGGGGGCTGATCAATGCCGAGCGCGCCGCCGCCCTGATGCTCGAACACAAAAACAGCGCCGGCAGCCCCAAATTCATCGCGGACCAGATCACTGCCGGCAGCCCCACCGTCTCCCATTCCTTTACCTGGGACGGCGTCAGCCCCATCCGCGCCACCCTCTGCTGGACCGATCCGGCGGGGGTTGCCCAGACAACCCATGACAACCGGACACCCGCCCTGGTGCACAACCTCGACCTGGTCGTGACCGGCCCCGGCAGCCAGGTGTTTCGGCCGTATATCATGCCGTTTGTCGGGACCTGGACCGCCGGCAGCATGGCCCAGGCCGCCACGACCGGTAAGAACAACGTGGACAACGTCGAGCAGGTGCATATCGCCGCGCCGCCGGCCGCCGGAACCTACACGGCCACCGTGACCCTCGACGGCAGTCTGACCCGTAGCGCCCAGGCTTTTGCGCTGGTGATCACGGGCGGCACGACCGCGACGGCGGAAACCCGCGTGATCAACCTGCAGGGCGATCTCGCCTTCGGCGCGGTGGCCGTGGGCCAAACCGCCAGCCGGTCGCTGACGATTCAGAATCTGGGCAATGCCGCATTGACCGTCACCGGCCTGCAGTTGCCGGCGGGTTTCTCCGGCTCCTGGTCCGGTTCCCTTGCGCCCGGCGCGGCGCAGGCCGTGTCCATCACCTTCAGCCCGACGCAGGCGGCCACCTATTCGGGTACGGCGCGGGTGCTGTCCAATGCCACTTCAGGACAGGACAGCGTGGCTGTTTCGGGCACGGGCGTGGCGACGGTGACGCCGTTGGCGAACGGGGTCGCCGTCGGGGGGCTCGCGGGCGCGCAGGGTGCAGAGCGGTTCTTTGTGCTCAGCGTGCCCGCGGGTCAGGCCACGCTGCAGTTTGTCATCAGCGGCGGCGGTGGGGGCGATGCCGATCTGTATGTGCGTTTGGGCGGCCTGCCTTCGACCAGCCAGTGGGACTATCGGCCGTACCTCGAGGGCAGTGACGAGACCGTGCTGGTAACCAATCCCGCCGCCGGGGATTGGTATGTCATGATCCGCGGCTACACGGCCTACACGGCCCTGACGCTCAGCGGAACCTATGCGTCGCCAACCCAGACCACCCGCATTCTCCGGCTGACGGGCGACCTGGCCTATGGCAACATTCCGGTGGGTGATCGCGTGGACCGGATCCTCACACTGCATAACGATGGCAATGCCCCGCTGACCGTCACCGGCATCACGCTGCCCGACGGCTTCGAGGGCGACTGGAGCGGCAGTATTCCCGCCGGCGGCCAGCAGGCGGTGACCATCACCTTCGCGCCGCTGCTGGAACAGGCCTACGACGGCCAACTCACGGTGGCCTCCGACAAAACCGCCGGCGACAACAGCCGACCCCTCTCCGGCAACGGGATCATTAATCAGATCCCGCTCCAGAATGGCGTCGCCGCCGGGCCTTTCAACAGCCTGGCCGGCGGCATGATTTTCTTCTACCTGGATGTGCCCGCCGGGCAGAATACCCTGACCGTGACCGTCGAGGACGCGGACTACCAGGCCGATATCTACGTGCGCCGGGACACGCCGCCCACGCTCGAAACCTACGACCAGCGCGCCTCGGACGCCGGCGATCCGCACACGGTGGTCATTGGCACGCCTGCGGCCGGCCGCTGGCACATCATGCTCTATGCGCTCACGCAGTACACCGGCGCGCGCCTTATCGCCGCATATGGCGCCACCGCGGGCGCCCGCGACATCCGCCTCGAGGGCGATCTCGAGTTCGGCACACTGCGCGTAAACGAAACCGCCACCCGCGCGTTTGCCATTCATAACGACGGCAATGCGCCCCTGAACGTCTCGGGCATTACCTATCCGCCCGGTTACAGCGGCGGCGGCGCGGTCACGGTGCAACCCGGCGCCCAGCACCCGGTCAACGTCACCTTTGCCCCCACCCCCGCCGGCAATTACGATGGCGTCCTGACCGTCCAGTCGGATGCCACCGCCGGCGGCAATTCCCTGCCCCTGGCTGGATCGGCCCTCGCCCCCGGGGATGCCATCCCGCTCGAGAACGGCATTCCCCTGACGGGGTTGGCCGGGGCTGCGGACAGTGAGCGCCTGTATATGCTCGAGGTGCCGCCCGGCGCGACCCTGCTGCGCATTGTCATCAGCGGCGGCACGGGCGACGCCGATCTGTACGTGCGGCGGGACAGCGCGCCGACGCTGGATGATTGGGACTACCGGCCCTACCTTTATGGCAACGACGAGACGGTCGAAGTCGAAAACCCGGCGGCGGGCGTTTGGTATGTCCTGGTGCATGCCTGGGAGAGCTATACGGGGGTGACCCTGCTGGCGTACTACGAGATGGCCCAGGGCAGCTCGGCGCTCGGCGAGGCGGTGGATGCGCCGCATTTGACCTGGACCACGGATGGCCATGCCGCCTGGTTTGCGCAAACCGCGGTTACGCAAGACGGCGTGGACGCGGCCCGGAGCGGCGCTCTGACCCATAGCCAGCAAAGCTGGATGCAAACCACGGTCACCGGCCCGGGGGTGGTCAGTTTCTGGTGGCGGGTGTCGTCCGAAGAAGATTATGATTTTCTGCGGTTTCATATTGGCGGAGCTGAGCAACAGCGCATTTCCGGAACCGTGGACTGGCAGCGCCGCAGCTTCCCCGTGCCTGCCGGCACCCATACGTTGCAATGGCAATATGACAAGGACAGCAGCGTGACCAGCGGATCGGACTGCGGCTGGGTGGATCAGGTCCGCTGGCAGCCGGACGGCGGGGAGGGCGCCGTCTACCGCTTCTGGTCGCCGGTCCAGGGCGCGCATTTCTTCACGATTTCGGTGGCGGAGCGGGATTACATCATGACGACGTGGCCGGATACCTGGACCTACGAGGGCCCGGCCTGGTATGCCTACGCGACGCCCACCGTCGGCGCAACCCCCGTCTACCGCTTCTGGTCGCCCGTCTACGGCACGCATTTCTTCACCATTACCAAGACCGAAAGAGACCATATCATAGCCGCCTGGCCCGATATCTGGTCCTACGAAGGCATCGCCTGGTATGCGCATCCCGTACCCGCCCCCGGCACCGCGCCGATCTACCGCTTCTGGTCGCCGGTCTACGGCGCGCATTTCTTCACGATCTCCGAAGCCGAAAAAGACATGATTGTCGCCGCCTGGCCCGCCATCTGGACCTACGAAGGCATCGCCTACTACGCCTACACCAGTCCCGTCGGCGTCGGCCAGGACGATCCGGACGCCAGGATGGCAAACGCCGCGCGTCATCGGTCCATCACCCCGCCCGCCGCGCCGCCGCCCGCCCCCCTCGAGACCGATGCGCCCGCATTACCCGCCCCCCCCGCGGCCATTCCATCCGCCCGCCCCATTGATGCCGTCACGGAATCCGTCTACATCCCGCTGGGCTATGACGACGCCTACGTCACGGCGGTGGCCTACGATTTCGCCGCGGCGGTTTGGAACCAGGTCCTGGCCCCCACCTGGGCGCCCGCCGGAATTACCATCCCCGTGCCGCCCCCGCCGCAGCGCCACTGGCTGGCCATCTGGGTCCACGACCCCGAACCGGATACCTGGCGCCTGGCGCAGGGCAGTTGGTTCGGGCGCCTCCCTCCCACCGCCCCCGATCTCTCCGTCACCCCGCAATCGCTCGAGCCCGAGCCCGCCATCGGGCGGCCCCGTGAGCGGTTGCTTCTGCCGGCCAGTGATAACAGGCTCATTTTGCGGTTGTACTGTCCGGCGGACGCAGCCTATATTGCGGAGGTTGCCGGACTACCGGGCGGGACCTTTTACGATCTCGACCTGCCGGCCTGGAACCGTTGGTATTGGGCGGGTGTGTGGGATGCCGCTGAAAACCGGCTGCTTGGGTCGGTTTGGTTGGGGCATTTCCGGACCCATTGATTCCGCCCGCCGGGAAGGGGGCTGGCGGCGCATAACGGAAGGAAGGCCGTGATGGAGTACTTGAGGTTTGTGCGCCGGGGACTGGCCGGTGCGGGCGGGATTTGGGTGGCCGCATTGCTGCTGGCGGGCGCGTGGCCTTCAGGGGCGGCGCGGGCGGAAAGCTTCTACGGGATGCCCGTGGTCAAAACGGTCAGCGGGTACAAGATCGTGGACGTGCGTCCGATCCTCCACCATCTGAAGTATGTCAATCAGCGCGCGGAAACGGGCTTCCGTCAGATTGGTGCCGGAACGCCGGTGTGCGATGTCACCATCGAGGGGTGGAAAACCCTTCGATTGAGCGCCTATCAAATCGAATATGCGGGGCGCGATGTCCCGTCCGGCAGCCAGTACTTTTACTACAGGCCCACGGTGCGCAGTGCGGTGTATGTTTCCGCGGGATTGTATTACCAGAACGGATCCTGGTACGCCGCCCAGATCGGCGCTTCGCGCGAAAGCAAGGGCGATCACCTCTACGACCTGCGGGACGGCAATTATTCCTCGACGGGCTCGTTCTTCGAAGGCTGGCACCTGCCCTGGTCGAAATCTCATCCGACGGTCATCCTCATGGTGGATTACTACAAGACCGTGTTGTCCTACGGGATCGTGGTCACCGGCGGTGCGGCGCCGGGGCCGGATCCAGAGCCGGATCCTACTTATCCGGCCGCGCCGCATAACACGTATATTCTGATGCAGCAGCGGGCGACGTGGGAGCAGGCGCGCCAGGCTGCCGAACAACGCGGCGGCCACCTGGCCACGATTACCAGTCCGACCGAGTGGAACAACATTCTCGGGCAATTGGGGCAAACGCTGCTGAACAAGAGTGTTTGGCTGGGCGGTTCCGACGCAAGCACGGAGGGCGCCTGGCGCTGGGTTACCGGCGAGCCCTGGAGCTACAGCCGCTGGGCGCCCGGACAGCCCAACAACAACGGCGGCGCGCAGCATTTTCTGCAATTATGGGGCGCGACCGGCGCCAACTACCAATGGGATGACAATAGCGATACAACCGTAGACTACTATCTGCTCGAACGCGCGGGGCATCCCGCGCTGGCATTGGGAGCTGCTGCGTTGGACGTGGGCCTGACCGGCGCCAGCGGCTATACGCTGGATGTGGGCGCGAACCTGCAATGGACCGCGGCCGCCAGCGCGCCCTGGATCACGATCACCGGCGGCGCGTCCGGCCTCGATAACGGCCGGGTGACGTTTAACGTGCTGGGGAACGACGGCGCGGCGCGCAGCGGCGCCATCACCCTCAGCGGCGGCGGCCTGGTGCGCACCCTGAACATTACCCAGGCCGCCGGCCCGGCCGTCCCCCTCGCCGAGGCCCTGGATGCCCCCCCATTGAATTGGTCCACCGGCGGGCATACGGCCTGGTTCGGCCAGGCCCAAACGACCAGCGACGGCGCGGACGCCGCGCAATGCGGCACCGTCACCCAGAACCAGCACACCTGGATCGAAACCACGGTCACCGGCCCGGGCGTCATCAGTTTCTGGTGGCAAGCCTCCTGTGCGCCGGATACCGCCCGGCTGGGTTTCTATGTGGACAGCGCCCCGCGCCAGCTGCTTGCCGGCCAGGCGCCCTGGCAGCGGCGGAGTTTTCCCATTCCGGCAGGCAACCACGCCCTCAAGTGGCAATATGCCCGCGATGCGGCGCCCGCCGCCGGCGCGGACCGCGGTTGGGTTGATCAAGTCCAGTGGCGCGCCGACGGGGGCCACGGCGTGGTCTACCGATTCTGGTCGCCGGTCAATCAGACGCACTTCTTCACCCAGTCCAAGACCGAACGGGATTTCATCATGGGCCAGTGGCCCGATGGCTGGCATTACGAGGGCCTGGCCTGGTACGCTTATCCGGAAGCCGCCCCCGACAGCGCGCCGGTCCATCGCTTCTGGTCGCCGGTCAATCAGACGCACTTCTTTACGATTTCCGAAGCCGAAAAGGACTACATCATCGCCCACTGGCCGACTGCCTGGACCTACGAAGGCGTCGCCTGGTATGCCCATCCCGCGCCAACGGCCGGCGCCACGCCGGTGTACCGCTTTTACTCGCCGGTGAACGCGACCCATTTCTTCACCATCTCCGAAGCCGAAAAGGACTACATCATCGCCAACTGGCGGGGCATCTGGACCTACGAAGGCATTGCCTACTACGCGCCCACCACCCCCGTGGACCCGCTCGCTATCCCCGCCGGGGAAACCGACGCCCAAGCCGACGACGCGCCCGCGGGAACCGCCCCGCTCTGGAACGGCCTCGCGGTGGCGCCCGTCAGCGCGGTGGCCGGTGCCGCAGGGGCGGAGAACGAGACGGCCGCCGGCAACACCCATTTCCCGCTCGCTTATGACGATACCTACGTCACGGCGGCGGTATATGATCCGGTCGCGGCGGAATGGAACCAGATCCTGCCGCCTGCCTGGGCGCCCGCCGGCATTGATTTCCCAGTCCCGGCGGCGGGGCGGCGCTACTGGCTGACCGTCTTGACCCATGACGCCGAAACCGCGAGCTGGACCCTCGAACACGGCAGTTGGTTCGGCCGCTTGAGCGCGCCGCCCGCGACGGAACCGACGCCCATTCTCGACGCAGCGCCCGCCGCCCTCGGACTGCCCATCGAAACCATCTCCCTGCCCGCCGCCGACGGCCCCCTGACCGTTGGGCTCTACTGCCCCATCGAGCAACGCGACGTCTTGACGCTGACCGGCATCGAGGGCGGATCCCACCTCGAGGTGACCATCCCCGCCTGGAACCGCTGGTACCGCCTCGAGGTCCGCGCGGCCAATGGCGAATTGCTCGAAGCGGCCTGGCTCGGCCACCTCCGGACGCATTGATCATTGCCGATTGTAGATTCTAGATTGCCGATTGAGTAATCGGGAGCGATGCCGCTGCTGATGCTGCTGATGATGCTTGCATTGGGTCGTCCGGCGCGCTACGGTGGCATATGGTGTCGTCAAGGAAGCTTTTTGGGCGGGATAGGGAGTGAGCGGGTTATGAGAATCGGGGCGGTTGCTTGGTTGGTGATCGCGATTTTGTTGGTGGGGGGGCCTGTGGGGGCGGTCCAGCCGGGGGTGTACCTGGCGATTGGCGATGGGATTACCAGCGGATCTTCGCCGACGATTGGCGATCCGTGGCCGCCGCGTCTGGACCGGTTGCTGGGCAGTGGCAAGACCGTGATCAACAAGGGCAAGGCCGCCAGCCGGGTGGGCTATGGCTCTTCGAAAATCAATGGCTGGTTGGTCCAATACGATCCGGGCTTCCTGTTGATTCTATACGGCACCAATGACCTGGGCGTTGATTATAGTGCTGATTATATCGTGGGGGAGTTGCGCAAGATCGTGCGGGCGGCCAAGGCCTACGGGACGGTGCCGGTGCTCGGCACCCTGCCGCCCTTCTTTATCTCCGGGGTCGGTGGGCAATCCACCTTGAACAGTCGCATCCGGCAGTTGGCCTCCGCCGAAGGGATTGCCTGCGCGGATGTGTCCGCGGCGTTCAACAACCGCCGCAGCCTGATCATGGACGATGGCCTGCATCCCACCCCCGAGGGCCAGGAACTGATTGCCCGCACCTTTTACAATGCCATCCCGCCCAGCTATTATCTGACCCTCGACGCCGCCGCGCGCGCGGTGGCCCATACCGCGCAGACGCGCTCCTTCACCGTCAGTGCCAATGTGTCCTGGACGGCATCCAGCAGCGCGCCCTGGCTGACGATTACAGCCGGCGCGGCCGGTTCGGGTGACGGCGCCATCACCTATGGCGTCGCCGTCAACGCCGGCGCCGCGCGCAACGGTACAATCACGGTCAGCGGCGGCGGAATCAACCGCACCGTGACGCTTTCCCAGAGCGCGCCCGGCGACGCGGCCGACTTGGGCATGGCCGTTGACGCGCCCGCGTTGACCTGGTCCACCGACGGTCATGCCCCGTGGTTTGTGCAGGCCCTGTCCAGTTACGATGGGGGCTCCGCTGCCCAGAGCGGCGCCGTGGCCCGCAGCGAACAGTCCTGGATGCAGACCTCCGTCACCGGGCCGGGCGTGATCAGCTTCTGGTGGCGCAGTGCGGGGGCCGGCACGCAGGATCGGCTGCGGTTTCTGATCGGGACCGCCGAACAGCAGCGCCTCACCGCTCAGGTACCCTGGCAACGGCGCAGCTTCCCCGTTCCGGCGGGCGCCCAGATCCTCAAATGGCAGTTCGACAAAACCAACAGCGCGGTCCTTCACGACACCGATTGCGGCTGGGTGGACCAGGTCCAATGGCGGGCCGACGGCGGCTACGGCGTTGTATACCGCTTCTGGTCGCCAGGCCGGAAAACGCACTTCTTCACCCAGTCGCAGGATGAGCGCAACCTGATCATGGCCCAGTGGCCGGATGCCTGGCACTACGAGGGGTTGGCCTGGTACGCGCACCCCGCCGCCACGCCCGGCGCCTCGCCGATTCACCGCTTCTACTCGCCCGCGAACGGCACCCATTTCTTCACCATCTCCGAAGCCGAAAAAGACATGATTATCGCCACCTGGCCGGACATCTGGACCTACGAGGGCATCGCCTGGTACGCGTATCCCGCCCCCGCGCCCGGCACCTCGCCGATTCACCGTTTCTACTCGCCAGTGAACCGGACCCATTTCTTCACCGTCTCCGAAGTCGAAAAGGACTACATCATCGCCACCTGGCCGGACATCTGGACCTACGAGGGCATCGCCTACCATGCGAATACTAGTCCGGTGGAGCCCCTGGTCGAACCGGCCCGGCAAACTGCGCCCGAAATCAGCATGGCGCACACCGCGTTCGCGGCATTGGCGCCCGATTGCCAAGACCTGTCCCCCGCCGACGCAGCCCGCGAGCCGACCCCGGTTCGCGCGACCGTCGCCGGGCGCACGTTCTTCCCGCTGGCGCATGCCAACGCCTATGTCACGGCAGCGGTATATGACGCGACCGCGGCGGAATGGGACCAGGTCCTGCCGCCCGCCTGGGCGCCCGAGGGCATCTTCATCAACGCGCCGGTCCCCGGCCGCCGCTATTGGCTGGCCGTCCTCATCCACGATGATGAAACGCAAACCTGGTCCCTCGAGCATGGCAGTTGGCTCGGCCGCCTGACCGCACCGCCCGCCAGGGAACCGGCGCCCATCCTCGATGAGGCGCCCGCCGCCCTCGGCCTGCCCGTCGAAACCATCGCCCTGCCGGACGCCGCCGACCCCCTGTCGGTTGGACTGTACTGTCCCATGGAACAGCGCAACGTCCTGATGCTGACCGGCCTCGCGGCCGGATCCCGTATCGAGGTGACCCTCCCCGCCTGGAACCGCTGGTACCGCCTCGAAGTCCGGGCGGCCAACGGCGAATTGCTCGCAGCGGCCTGGCTCGGCCACCTGCGGACGCATTGATCCCTTATACGAGATCGAGGCGGTCCATGGCGGCCCGGAATTGGCGCCAACGTTCGGGAGAGGGTTTGGCGCGGGTTACATAGCTGCGATGCATGCGCCAGTAGGTCAGGCGCCGGTTGAGGTAATGCAGCGGATACCGGGCCGCCATTTGCCGCCACAGCCACCAGTCGGTGTGTTCCGGCCAGGGATTGCCCGCAAGATCAAGGCCCAGCAGGTCGGCGCGGCGGGCCATGCAGCAGGAGAAAGTCAGAATCCAGTTGGCCCGGCGGAATTCCCCGGGCGCAAAGGAGATGAGCGTGCAGCGGCAGCGGGCGCGGATGCGCCGGGCGTTGGCCAGCTCCATTTTGAGACAGCGCCAGCGGTCGCCAAACAGCTCGACGTCGTTGGCAATCCACGCGGGCCGGCCATAGGCTTGAATCAGGCCGATCTTTTCCGCGAGATGGTCGGGCGTCCATAAATCATCGGCTTCGCAAAAGGCCACGTACTCGCCGCTTGCTTGTGCGAGGCCCAGGCGCAGCGTGGCGGACAGGCCGTGGTTCCCGCCATCGGGATGCCCACACGGGATGATGCACGGATGCCGCGCCCCATATGCGCTGATCAATGCCGCCGAATCGTCGGTCGAGCCGTCGTCCACCACGATGATCTCATGGGCGGGGCAGCTTTGCGCCAGTACGGAATCCAGGGCCGCGCCGAGATAGTGCGCATAGTTGTAATTCGTCACCACGACACTGACCGTCGGCGGATCGGCCGGCGCGACCCGGGCGGGCGGCGGATCTGGCCGGAAGGGCCGCAGGGCGGCCAGGCGCCGCCCCGCCCAGCGCGCCCACCCGCCCGAAACGGTTGCCCGTCGGCGGGTCGGTTTGCGCCGACTGCTTCTCAAGGGTGGCGAGATCATGGTTTCGAGAGAGTCTAGGCCAGCGCTGGACGCAGGGCAACGCTTTTACCCCGGGGTGACGGTTTGTCATTGTCTTGGGCGGGGCGACACGATTTAATGGCCCCCAACATGAATGCCACCCAGGAACCGCTGGTCTCCGTGCTGATTTGCGCCTACCGGGCCGCGCCATTCATCGCCGCCACGCTCAAATCAGTCTGCGCCCAAACCTATTCCCGGCTCGAAATTCTGGTGCTCGATAATCACTCGCAGGATGACACCGTCGCGGTTGTCGGGGGCCTGGCCGCGCAGGATCCGCGCATCCGTTTGTTCAAAAGCACTGAAAACCTTGGCCCCTACGGCGGGCTGAACAACCTGCTCGAGCGCGCCCAGGGTTCCTTCCTGGCCATCCAGGACCACGACGACCTCTGGCATCCCGACAAGCTCGCGGCGCAGATGGCGTTTCTGACGCGCCGCCCCGACCGGATCGGCTGCGGCGCCGCCATGCTGAACCACTACGAGAAATATGATCGGTTCCTGTTACGCCGGCAGGCGCCGGAGTCCACTATCGCGTGGCACACCTCGCTGGTATTCCGCCGGGGACCGGCACGCTACGATCCCCACCTGAAAGTCGGCGCGGATTTCCATTTCATGCGCCACGCCCTTTGCGGGGGCCAGCCGCGGATTCATAATCTGCCGGCCCCCTATGTGCTTCGGCGCATTCACGCCGATGGCCGTAATCTATCCAGCCACTGGATCAAGGCTGGAAACGGTAGGGCCATTCTGACCGCGCCCATCGGCTGGTTGGACAAACTCTGCCTGCTCAATCGGCTGCTCCTGTCGTCCGCCCGGATGGACCGCCTGGTGCTGGGACTCTTTCCGCGGCGGCGCGTCCTGACCCGCGCCGATCTGGCAGCCGACCCGCTCCTCAAGCATTTCGTGACCGGACTTGCCCTCTGAGCGCGAGTCTTGACAGGGCCACCCGATCTGACCAAGCTGCCGGAATGCGGCCATTTCAGAACATGATCGTGTTGATTCCGGTCTTCAACGAGGAGGCGAATATCGGTCCCTTGTTGGCGGAGGTGCGGGCGCATTGCCCCGGGACCGCGATTTGTGTGATCAACGATTGTTCGCAAGACGGTACGGCCCGGGTGCTCAAGGCCGCCGGGTGCGCTCATTTGAACCTGCCCTGCAATCTGGGCGTCGGGGGCGCCATGCAGGCAGGTTTCCGGTATGCCTATGAGCAGGGGTATGCATACGCGCTCCGGCTCGATGGCGATGGGCAGCACCCGCCCGCCGAATGCGCGGCCCTGTTCGCGCGCATGGCCCAGGGCGACGTGGACCTGGTGCTGGGCTCGCGCTTCCTGGCCGCCGGCGGCTATACCAGTACGCGCATGCGGCAGTTCGGCATTGCGGGGCTGGCCGCCTTCTTGAGTTATGTCTGCCGCCAGCGGATCACGGATCCGACTTCCGGCTTTCAGTTGGTGAATCGCGCGGTGATGTATTACTTTGCCCACCAGTATCCGGCCGAATATCCCGAACCGGAATCCCTGGCGCTCCTGAGCCGTCAGGGCTACCGCTTCGCGGAAGCGCCCGCCAGATTCCGCGAGCGCCAGACCGGGAAATCCTCCATCCGCCGCTGGGGAACCCTCTTTTTCATGTTCAAGGTCTGCGTGGCCCTGTTTGTGGACCGCTGCCGCGCCGTGGATCCCCGCTTTAACCGCCACGCCGTGGAGGCCCGGCTATGACCCTCCCGCAATCGGCCGCCGTCCTGACCGGGTGCCTGATCGTGGCCCTCAGCGCCTATTGCTTCCTGCAATGGCGGACACGCCGTTTCCAGGCGCTCTTCTGGGCCGCCATCGGCGCGGCTATGGTGTACGCCGGCTTTCGCCCGGCCTTCATCGAATGGCTCGGCCCCGACTCCCTCGAACTCCGACTCCGACTGATTGTCGCCCTGCTCAGTTTCATCGTGCTGACCATCACGCTCGAAACGATCCGCATTGCCCGCCTGCAGGAACGGTACGCTTTCCTCTGGCTGCTGGCCGGACTGCTGCTGCTCGGCGGCGCCCTGCTCCCCGACCTGGCCCGGGCGCTGGTCGCCACCACGGGTCTCAGCTATGGCGTAATCGTCCTGGTCATCATCTTCACCTTCCTCCTGCTCATGCTGTTCCACTTCTCCGTGGCCCTGAGCCGCACCCAGTTCAAACTCGCCCAACTCACGCGCGAACTGGCCCTGGCCGAGGAACGCCTGCGGCGCCTCGAAACGCCGCGCCCGCCCGCCCCCGCGCTGCCAAAGCCCGAATGAAAAAGGCGCGGCCCTCAACTGCGCTGCAAGTCGGCGGGCTGTTGCTGCTCGCGGCGGTGCTGACGGTAACCGCCTATGCGCATATCCATACCGTGGTGACGGGCTATATTGACATTGTGCATTATTATGAATCGGCCCGCGCCCTGCTTGAAGCCGCCACCCCGACCGCCTTTCTTCACGCCTTGCTCCGGTGGGCGCCCCTGTTTCCGGCCCTGTTCGCCCTGGTTCTGCGTTGGGGCGGTCCCTCCGCCGTCTATTTCATCAACCCGCCCCTCGTCGCCCTGCTGATCACCGGCCTGGGCGTCTGGACCTGGCGGCTGCGGCGCGACTTTGCCGCCGCCGTGCTGACGGTTCTGCTGGCCGCGATCCTGTTCCTGACGTCCCAGGGCCGGGTTTCCGTCTACATGCTGTATCCATTCCGGGAGCCTTTGTCGTTCCTGTTCATCTGGGCGGGCCTGCTTCTGGCGCTCGCGGCCGGCCGGGCCAACGGCCGCCGGGCCGACCTCGAGTGGGTCCTGTCCGGGTGCGCCTATGTCCTGGCCGCGGCCGTCCGCGAACCTTCGATTTTTGCCCTGAGCGGCGCCATCGCCTATGCGCTGGCTCAATCCCGTACCCCCTGGCCGCGGCGCTGGCGCCACGCGGCGCTGACCGCCGCGCCCTTCCTGGCCGCCGCGTGCGGCCTGGTGCTCCTGGCCGGGCTCACGGGCATCACCGGCACCGCCCAGTTGTCCGGGTGGCGGAACATGACCGCCGACCTCACCTGGGACGCCTGGCAGACGATGCTGTTCCGGTATTTGCACTGGTGGCGGATCATGTGCGGCTGGCCCGGACTCGTGCTGGCCGGCCTGGGCCTGGCCTACCTGTGGCGGACGCGCGAGACCGCTTGGTGGCTGCTAGTCCCTCCGCTGCTCATCACCCTGGGCTTCTATGCGGGCTTCGCGGTTTCCTCACGCTACGCCTTGTCTTCGGCGATCTACCTCGTCCCCCTGGCCGCGCTCGGCGCCCGCTGGACGGTCCACGGCCTCGCCCGCGCCCTGCGCCGTGGGCAACCCTGGGTCGAACGCGGGCTCTTGGCAATCCTGGCCGGTGGCCTGCTGTTCCATGCCTTCCAGGGCATGCTCCGGGTGGATCCCCGCGAACGGGTGAGCCGCCCGGATATGAGCCGCTTTCGCGCCGCCCTGGCAACCTATGTGCCCCCCGGGCGCCTGGTGACCACCGAATACCGGGCCCGGCACCTGATCGACGCCCTGACCACCCAACTGGCCCTGCCCCAAACCGGCGCCCCCCATTTCATCGCCGAAGTCGCCCGCCACGGCGCAGGGTATTTCCTCAAACCCCTGACCCCCGCCAGCTTGTCCCAAGCCAAAGTCCCCTTTCCAAACATCGCGTTCGAGGAGCGGATCCGGCAACAGCTCGATATCCACCCGGTTACCGATGCGCGCAACCAACCCGTTACCATGTCCCTCGGCCCGGGCGCCTATGCGCTCCTGCGCGTGTCCCCCTGGCAAGCGGTAAGCGTCACGCAGGATCTCACCGCCGCGCACTGCGCC
>JAIPIQ010000044.1 GCA_021734645.1 Fidelibacterota bacterium
AATTTCGCGGCTTTGGGCGAACTGGACGGCGGGGCGGGCGCGGCCGTTATTTTTCACGCTGGGGGGGAAGTGGCGGAAGCGCAGGCCGATGGTCCAGAGGGTGTCCGGGGCGTCGGCCAGGCGGATTTGGGGGGCCAGCAGGCCGGCTTCGGGATCGCGCTGGGCCACGCGGACGAGTTTGGCGGGCAGGTCGGGTTCGCAGTGGGTGTTGCTTTGCAGCAGGAGCACGAAATCGGCCCGGTGGTCGCGCAGGGCGCAGGCGATGCCGCGGTTATAGAGCGCGGGCAGACCGTGGGCCGTGGGCTCGGTCAGGATGGTCAAGGCGGGGTGGTTGGCGGTCAGGGCGGTGGCGCGGTCCGCCTCGGGGGTGACCAGGACGATATGCAACTGGGCGTAATCGGCGGCGCGGAGCGCGGCCAGGCAGCGGTCGGCGTCGGCGGCGCTGCCCGTATCGGCGATGACGGCGGTCACCTGGGGTTCCACGGGCAGATCGGACCGGTGCTCGGCCAGGGCCACGGGCGCTTGGGTCGTCAATTCGCGCACGCAGTGCAGGGCGGATTCGAGGCAGTCATCCACTTCCATGTGCTCGAACTGGGCGGCGCGACCGACCGTGTGCAGGTTCTTGAATTGCGCCAGGTGCGCCCGGGCCTGGTCCACATCCTTTTCGTAGTCGCAGCGGTACACCGGATAGGAAAATTCGCGCCGGATCTCCATGGAATCGAGCACCTGGTCCATGCGGAAGATGCCCGAGTCGGCCAGTTGGCGGACCGCGCGCTCGAGGTAGCCGGGTTCTTCGCAGGCCGTGACTTCGGCGCAGACCACCGAGGTGTCCGGCGGGCCGGCCTGGGGATAGAGATTCTTGATCTCGCACAAGCGGTTCACGGCCACATCGCCGTCCATGTAATAGATCCAGTGGTTGGGTGAGGCCTGCGGTTTATTGACGTGCACATAGACCGCCGAGACGCCGCGATAGGTCAGCGGCGACGCGAAGTCCGTCAGGGCGCAGAGGGTCGTCAAGGGGATGGTCGAGACAAAATGATCGGCTTCGAGCACCCGGCTTTGCCCGTCCTGTTCATAGTGGACGCGCGCGATCCGGCCGTCCGCCCTATCGAGCGCCGTCAGGCGCGCCCCAAGCCGGATCTGGTCCCGGACGGGCGCGGCCAAGGCGTCGCAGATGACCCCGTAGCCTCCGTTCTTCGGATAGTAGAAATAGTTGAATTTGGTTTTTGAGCCCTGGCGCAGGACATCCAGGGGGCCGGACAGGCGGACTTTCTTGCGGGCCCACTCGACCGACAACTGGTCGGTCGGGATGCCGAACATTTTCTGGGTATAGGGGGAGAACAGGAATTCTTCGAGGCGTTCGCCGAAGCGGGCCCGGCAATAGTTCTGGAACGAGGTTTCGGGCAGGTGGCGGTTGCGGGTGGCGTAGGACCAGGGGATCGAGAAGGTATTGCGGGGGAAGAAGCGGGTGCAGAGCTGCACGGCATCCACGGGATCTTTGAGCCATTTCCCGCCCAGGCGCACCGCGCTGACGCGGTTGAGGGTGCGCAGGGGCACCAGGGACTGGATCAATTGGAGGATATGTTCGTCGTGGGTGAACAGCCGGTGCGCGGCCCAGTCACAGGTATGCCCATGCCACTCAAAACTGTGGGCAAAACCGCCAATGACCGGCGCCATTTCCAACACCTCGACCGCCACCCCTTTGCGGTGCAGGAAATGCGCTGTACTCAAGCCGGACATGCCGGCGCCAATGATGCCTACCTTCATACACCCTCGCCTCTTGTTCGCGTTGACTCCCGCGACTATAGGCGGCCCGGCCGCCGGGTCAATCCAAGAGTTGCCCGTTCGAAACCCGCGGGTGTGAGAAGAGAGTGCGATTAGGATGGGGGGGGCGGGGTGTGTGAATTGTTCCACTACTTTGTCGCAAGCTTTGCCGTTCGCTTTGTCGAAAGGCAGGAAACAACAACGAAACACACGAAAGGCACGAAAAGGGGGAGGTAACCACGGATAAACACGGATGCACACGGATGGGGAAAGGGGATAATGTCTCACGCAAAGACGCGAAGACGCAAAGGGGGGGGAGTAGTGATCAGTTTTCAGTGACCAGTGATCCGTTCATAGCGTATCCGAGCAAGGGTGGCGGGTGTAGGGCGCCGACCACTGCCCACCGATCACTGATCACTGGAAACTGATAACGGCCTCCCCGTACCCCCGTGCCTCCGTGAGAAATCCCTGTCGGACCGACAAAGCTTGCCGGGCTCCACTTCGGGGTCCCCTATGCACGACGCTCTTCAGGCTTTCGTCGTCCTCGACTCCATTCTCAGGCGTTAGGCGCTGCAGGCAATCGTCATCCGTAGTCGTCGCCGTGGTCGTTCACCGACAGGGGAGATTAGGGTAAAAGATTAGGGCGAAAGATTAGGGCAAAAGATTAAGGTAGGGCATCCGTCCCCCCCTCATCTTTCGCCCGCATCTTTCCCCCTGATCTATCCTGTCCACGGGATGCCTTGGGGTTGGCCAGCGCGGCAAGCCGCCTCAAGGTGCGACAAAATATGCGGGTCATTGAATGCAACCAGGCGGCCGGGCGGCCGGGGCGAGCGGGAGCCAGCACCCCGGTTGCTGACGCATGGCCGTCGGCGGCGCGGGTCTTCAGTTCGCCGGCTTGGCCTGAGTATTGACGAACAGCAGGGTGCTTTTGGCCATCCCCTGCCGGCGACGTTGCTCCCCCAGCAGATCGCGGAGGGCCTGGATCACCGCCAGTTCCCTGGCCGAACAATCCTGGGCGTCGGCCAACAAATCCATCAGCGCCACTTCCAGGGCTTCGAGGGGTGTCGCGGGCGGCAGCGCCAGCAGATAGCGGACCGGAGACACTTCCACCAGGTGTAAGCCGGGAATACGCCGCAAGGGCGCACAAGGTTGAATCAGGATCACGGCCCGCCCCGGCAAGACTTCGACGAGTTCCAGTGGATTGGCGGACTGCGCGTCCGTGCCGACCACGGCATCCGTGATCCGGACGATAGCCCGCGCCCGGTCTGCGTCAATCTCGGCCAGTTGGGCCAGGGTGCGCTCCGGCAGGGTCACCGTGACGGGGCGCCGGGCCTCGGCGAACTTTGGGGGGCGCCCACCGGGGTTGCGGCCGGTGAGTGGCGCCGCGCCGCGGGCCGCCGGCGGCGGGTCGCTAGGCGCACGGACTGACTTTCCCCTTTTCAATGGCATAATGTTGCAATTTACAGTGAAACAGGCGCGTGGCAAGCGCGTTTTCACGTTATCCTGCGCGGGGGGCGTTATTCGCCCGGGCAGGGCAACAGGCTTTCGCGGACCAGGAACTCGAAGATGGCGCCGGCCGCGAGTTGGGCGCCGTCGGCATTCCAATGGGGATCGTCCTCGAAGAACAGCGGGAACGTCCCGGCCGCTTCGAAGGTGGGCAGCAGGTCGAGGAAAGGATAAGGCAGCCGGTCCTTGACCTCGGCGAAATAGCGGTTGGGATTGCGGGTATGTTCACCGCGGATGGTGTACAGGTGCGCTTCGTAATCCCGCGGCACCTCCCGCTCGGAGTACTGGTACGCGCGGGGCACCAGGACGACGGCAAAAGGTACGCCGAGATGCTGGCGGCAGTAGACGGCCAAGGCCTTCAAGTTGGCCATAACGCCCTGCTCGAAGTAGGGGCGGGACTCGGCCAGCGGAATGTTGGTGGGAAAGTAGCGCATCTCGAGGGACAGAATGGTTTCGCCGTGGGTCTGGCGCGCGTGATGCGCCTGGCGGAACTGTTCCTTGAGCTGGCGCAGGGTGCTCATGGGCATCCAGCGCAGCAGCCAGCGGTCGAGGGTATTGTCGAGCAAGAGCGAGGAGCTGAGCTTGACTCCTTCGCGGGCGTTAATCTTGTGGGCATACTTGAGGTCGTCGTGAAAGTCGGTCATATCCAGCAGCAGCACGACGAGGTCGGGCTGGTATTTCCGGCCGATATCCATGAGCAGGCGGTAGCTGAGCAGGGGCGAGGAGCTGACCCAGCCGAAATTGACGGCGCGCACGGGGGGGGCGCAGTGCCGCTGGGCCGCCAGCCGTTCGAGGGCATAGGGGACGCTGGCGTCGTAGGGCAGTTTCATGCCGTAGGTAAAGGAGTCGCCCAGAAAGATGATATTGAAATCATCGGCGCGGAGATCCAGGGGGCTGCCCTTGAAGCGGATGCCGTCCAGATTGACTTCCCGGCCATCGGGCTTCATGCGGTGGTCCACATCGAGCTGGAACTCCGAAAGAATGCGGTAGGTTGCGTAGCTTTCGAGCAGGTGGGGCGCGGCCCACACGGCCAAGGCGATGCAACCGGCATTGAAGAGGAGTATGGGCCAGGGCAGCCGTTGCGCCGCGCGCCGGACCAGCCACAGCAGCAGGCCCAGGGCGGCCCAGAGCACGGCCAGCGCCACGGCCAGGGAATCCGGCTTGAAAAGCATGAGGGCAATCAACACCAGCGCCAGGACCGGATCGGCGTGTGTCAGGCCGGTCCAGAGCCGGAGGCCGCGTGGCCGGCTGCCGAACAGGCGCGCGCCAAGCGCCACCAGCCAGACAATGGCCGCCACCCAGGTGTGTCGCATGCGCGTCAATCGCCGGATGCGTACGTCGGATACCGCAAAGCGCCGGTGGCGGTGGTCGGCGCGCAGGCGAACCCGGGTAATGGGTTCGGGCAACGCCGGCTCGATCCGCCGCGTGGCCCATTGGTCGGCAGCAGCCCGGAGCGGGCGGATATCACTCAAGGGCAGTACGCGGCCTGCATCTGTGACCCCCTGAACGGCGCACCGGTCGTCGCCACGCACCTGGACGGCCAACGCGAGGCGCCTCACCGGACGCGGCAGCACGAGATCAAGGGCGGCTCCCGGCTCGACCCACAAGCCGTCGTCAGCCAACGCCCCTTCGGCCCGCTTTGGCAAGTTCACGTCCCGGCTGACCCACTGCTGATGCGCCCGCTGGCCCAGCCGGACGGCGATGGGCCGGACCGTAGAAGGCAACAACCAGTAACTGCCGCAGGTCAGCGCCACCACCGGCACGAGCAGCAGGAGGCCAGGCGCCCGCCGGGGCATATCGGCCACGGCGCGCGCGAGCCGCCCCGCCGCCCGCCCTCGATTTTCCACATTCAAATCCCTGTCCGTCATGACACGCCTCATCCGGGAGTATCATCACAGAAACCAGGTGTACAGGCAAGTATTAATGTGAAAACTTATTCTAGGGCATCCGGCGTTCAAGTCATGGTCAGCGCAACGCCGCCGCCAGCGCGGGCATTTCGCGGGCGGGCACGACGGTGATGCGCCCGTCCACATCGTAGCGTTCCGAGCCGGGGTAGATCACCCAAAGGTGCTCCAGCCTCAAATCATCCAGGGCCACGCGCATGGACTTGGTCGGACCGGGCGCATCGGCATACTTGATTTCAAAGCCATGCCGCTTCCCGCGCAAGGTGACCATCAAGTCCAGCTCTGCCCCGTTATGCGTCGCCCAATAGTAAAAATCAGGGGTTTCCAGCATCGCCACGAGTTGTTCAATGATGAACCCTTCCCAAGAGGCGCCCAGCTTGGGGTGCCCCGCCAGATCATCCGGCGTGACGATCCGGTGCAGACTGTGCAACAGGCCCGGATCCCGGATATAGACCTTCGGGGCTTTCACTTGCCGCTTCTTCAGGTTCTCAAACCAGGGAGGCAGGACCCGCACGACGAACGAACCCGCCAGAATGTCCAGATACCGCCGGGCCGTCTTTTCGTCCGCACCCAGCGCGCGCGCGAATTCCGCCGCGTTCCATACCTGGCCATGATAGTGTGCCACCATGGTCCAGAACCGTTTCAGCGTCGCTGCCGGGATGGAGATCCCGAGCTGCGGCAGGTCGCGCTCCAGGAAAGTCCGCACAAAGGCCCCCCGCCATTCCGCGGAGGCTTCATCATCCGGCGCCAAAAACGAACGGGGAAAGCCCCCCCGAAGCCATAACCGGTGAACGGAATCCAGGCCTGTTTCGCCCAAGTCGAAGCCCGACAAATCCACGATCCCCACGCGGCCCGCCAGCGTCTCGGAAAGCCCCCGCACCAAACCGGGCGACGCACTCCCCGTCAATAGGAACCGAACCGGCCTCTCCGGACGGTCCAGTAAGACCCGCAGCGGAGGAAACAATTCCGGCATGCGCTGGACCTCATCAATCACCACCAATCCGCGCAAGGGGCTCAAGGTCAGCTCTGGCGTCGCAAGTTTCTGTTGCGCGACCGCACTCTCTAAATCGAAATAGACGGCGTCCGGCCCCCCAATCATCCGCGCCAGCGTCGTCTTGCCGCATTGCCGCGGCCCCTCGATCGCCACGGCCGGATGAACCCTGAACGAGCGCGCGACACGGGAAATAGCCTGTGGCCGATCAATCATGGTTGCATATTCATTCAAGTAAATACGGAAGTCAAGTCTCTATTTTCCTGAAACCTTGGCCGCTGAAATCAGTGCGTACAGGGGGCTTGCAAGCGTTATTCTGTTCTCAGTCATTGGGGAAGATAGCGGCGAGGGAGGGGGCGTCTGGTGGGGAGAGGGGGGGTGGTTGGACGGGGCGGGCGGCGAGGAGGAGGAAGAGGCCGACGATGCGGTTCCAGGCGAGGGGGCAGACGTCATAGACGGGCACGAGGCAGATCAGGGCGGCGCCGGTGAGGATGCGGCCGCGGGCTTGGGGCCAGCGGGTGGCGGCGGTCCAGAGGATGACGGGCAGGGCGAGGATGTAGTGGTGTTCGAAGACCAGGGGCGAGACGAAGAAGCTCAGGCAGATGGTATCCATGGATTGTTCCATGAAGAGGCGCGCGGGGCGGTCGGTGTCGGTGTCGGTGGGGGGTGCGGCGCGGCGCCAGGAGCGTTCGCGGCGGATGATGCGGCTGAGCATCCAGGCGACGAGCAGGGCCTGGAAGGCCCAGGTCAGCTCGCGGTCATACTGGGTGGCGTCGAAAAGTTTGAGGATGTTTTTGGCGATGCCATGAATGCTGTTATCGCGCGGGAAGGAGCCCCACATGGGATTGCTGATGGCCTGGAGGAACTCATGCCAGAGCACCCAGCCGGAGCGGCTCATGAGCAACAGGGCCATGGCCAGGGTGACGATCCCGGCCCAGATGATGACGCGCCAGCGGCGGGCCAGCAGCAGGGGCAGGCCCATGATCGCGGGGTAGAGCTTCATGTGAAAGCCGAGGGCCATGGCGGCGCCGGCCGCCCAGGGGCGGCGGTCCCACCACAGCAGCACCCCGAGCATGCCGGCCAGCATCCAGAGATTGACTTGGTGGAACGCAAACATGCGATAGAGAGGCACATTGAAGGTCAGCAGGCCCAGGGTGAGCCCGGCTGCCGTGGCGCGATCAAAACGGCAGCGTCGGGCGAAGCCGTAGAGCATCCAGAAGATGACCAGCAGCATGGTGTGTTGCGAGGCCTGGAACGCGTAGAAGGTCAGGACGCGCGGCGTGTGACCGCCAACCCGTCCGAAGCGGCCGAGCCAGGGCTGCATGTGCTCCGCGGTTTGCTGGGTGACGGCGAGGGATTGGGCCAGGAGCGGCGGGTACCAGTAATTGGGGCGCAGGACCGTGCCATCCGGCATGTGGGTCTCGTAGGGATGGCCGACGGTCAGATGGGAAATCATGCCGTTGCGCCAGGCGCTGTAGTCGTATGAGGGGCTGGCCCAGCCTTGAAAGGGCGTCAGGTACCAGGCGCCCACAACCAGGAAGGCCCCCAGGGCGATTCCGCGCCCGGCCGCCTGTCTGGCCCAGGGGATCAGCAGCAGGATCACGCCGGGCCAGACCAGGATGCGGGCGAATGACCACAGCTCGAACAGTTGGAATTGGCGGGCGGTGTAATGGATGAAAGGCGGACTCCAGAGAAAGAGCAGGACGGCGCCCAGATCGGCCAGGGCCAGGAGCCCCAAGATGCAGAACCCCCGCCAGAGGGTCGGTCCGCCGCGGGCGGGTTGCTCGTCGGTTTTCATCTTTCGGCCTCCTGCCGGGCGCCGCGGGCCGCGACGGTTCCCGGGCCGTCCGCCGCGCCGGGTTTTGTATTGCGTGGCGCATGCATGGCGCCGTATATTAGGGAAGATTTGATCCACGGAAAGAAAAAAGAAACCGGGCCGCCATTCGGGCGCGCAAAGAAGGGATTTGGACATGGGAGGAAACAGTCGCAAGGTGAGCAAAGAGGCGCTGCCGCGTGGGCCGGCGGATCCGGCTCTGGGCGGGATCTCGCTGGTGTTCCCGGTGTACAACGAATCGTTCATCATCGAGCAGACCTTGCGCAATTACATTGCGGAGTGGGCGGGGCGGGTAGCCGATTTCGAGGTCATTGTGGCCGAGGATGGCAGTGTGGACGACACCAAGAGCGTGCTGGAGCGCCTCGAGAAGGAATTGCCCATCAAGCTCTACATGAGCGACGAGCGCAAGGGGTACCAGCGGGCGGTGATTGACGCGGTGGCGCATGCCACCAAGCCGTGGGTGTTTGTGGTGGATTCGGATTATCAGTTCGCGGCCATAGACTTCTGGCGGTTGGAGCCGCTGCGCCGCACCCACGACATCATCCTGGGCATGAAGGCGCCCCGCCGGGATCCCTGCTACCGCGTCTGGCTCTCCTGGGGCTATAACCTCCTGCTGCGCTGGTTTTTCAAACTGCCGTACCGCGATATGGATACCGGCTTCCGCCTGATCCGCAAAACGGCGCTCGACCAACTGGCCGGGCAGGTGCGCTACATGTCCTTCTTTACCGCCGAATTCGTCGTGCGCGCCCATTTTGCCGGGTTCAAGATCACCGAGGTGCCCGTGCCCCACTACCAACGCAAGATCGGCAGCACCACCATCTTTTTCCTGTCCTCCCTGTTCCTGATCTGTTTTCGCCAGTTCGTCGGGCTCTTGAAGCTCCGGCGGGAGCTCAAAACCCGCGGCCTGCTGGAGGCTGCCCGGCGGTCGCCGCCGCCGCGCCCGACGAACTGATGCTGGCCAAACGGATCATACCCTGCCTGGACGTCCACGCAGGCCGCGTCGTGAAAGGCGTCAATTTCGTGGATCTGCGCGACGCCGGCGACCCGGTCGCGATCGCCGAGGCGTACAGCCGGCAGGGGGCCGACGAAATCACGTTTCTGGATATCACCGCCAGCAACGAGGAGCGGGATACGATGGTGAACGTGGTGCGCGCGGTGGCGGCGCGGGTCTTCGTGCCCCTGACCGTCGGGGGCGGCATTCGGTCCGTCGAGGATATCCGGCGCTTATTGAATGCGGGGGCCGACAAAGTTTCTTTGAATACGGCGGCCCTCGAGCGGCCGGAGCTGCTGCGGGAAGGCGCGGAGCGGTTTGGCAGCCAGTGCATCGTGCTGGCCATTGACGCCAAGCGCCGCCCCGGGGGCGGGTGGCAGGTCTACACCCATGGCGGCCGGCGGCCGCTGGAATGGGACGCGGTGGCCTGGGCCCGGGAGGGTTGCCGCCTGGGCGCGGGCGAAATCCTGCTGACCAGCATGGATCGGGACGGGACCCAGGACGGGTACGACCTGGAACTGACCCGGACCCTGGCCGGCGCGGTGCCCGTGCCGGTGATTGCCTCCGGCGGGGTCGGCACCCTCGAACATCTCTGCGAGGGCGTTACCCTGGGCCAGGCCGACGCCGTGCTGGCCGCGACGATTTTTCACTTCGGAACGTTTACGATCATGCAGGCCAAGGAATACATGGCGGCGCGGGGGATTCCCGTGCGCCGCCCGTTGGCGGTCCCCCCGCCCCGGACAGGAGATAGCCCATGAGCAAGACACAGGAAGTACCGGCCCAGGATCTCGAGGAGGGCCGCGCGCTGCGGTTGGATTTCAGCAAGCTCGAACAGGCGGTGGCCCAGTCGCCGGGGATTCTCCCGGTGGCGGTGCAGGATGCGGATACCGGCGCGGTGCTGTTGGTGGCCTATACCAACCGCCTGGCCTTCGAGGAAGCCCTGCAGCAGCGCGAGCTGGTGCTCTGGAGCACCTCGCGGGGCGAGTTGTGGCACAAGGGCGCCACGTCCGGCGCGACCTTCGAGCTGGTCGAGGTGCGCGTGAACTGCGAGCAGAATTCCCTGCTGTACCGGGTGCGGCCCAAGCAGGCGGGCATGTGTCATACGCAGCGGGCCGATGGCGCGCCGCGCACCTCTTGTTTCTACCGGCGCCTCGATTTCGAGGTCCGGACGCTTGAGAACCTTGAGGCCTGACCCGTGGTGGTCGGTTTGGGAGCACGCGTGATGGAAAAGAAGGCACAGGTAGTGATTATCGGCGCCGGGCCGGCGGGTTATCCGGCGGCGTTTCATGCGGCGGATCACGGTTTGGACGTGGTGTTGGTTGACCGGGAGGAAAATCCGGGCGGGGTGTGTCTATACCGGGGTTGCATTCCCTCGAAAGCGCTGTTGCATGTGGCGGGGGTGATCGAGGAGGCGCGGGCCGCGCGCGCGTGGGGGGTAACCTTTGCGCCGCCGACTCTCGATTTGGACGGCATCCGGGCCTGGAAGCAGTCGGTCGTCGAGAAACTGACGGGCGGGCTCGGGCACTTGAGCCGCCAGCGCAAGATTCGTTACGTGCGCGGCGCGGCGCGGCTGACCGGGGCGGACCAGGTTGAGGTCGCGACGGCGGAGGGCGTCACGGTTATCCAAGCCGAACACATTGTACTGGCCAGTGGCTCGCGCCCGGCCACTTTGCCGGGGTTGCCCGCTACGCCGCGCATCATGGACTCGACCCAGGCCTTGGAATTGCCGGAGATTCCCCGGCGCCTGTTGATCGTGGGCGGCGGGTATATCGGCCTCGAGCTGGGGCAGGCCTATGCCGCTTTGGGCGCCGAGGTTTCCGTGTGTGAAGTGCTCGAGACGCTGCTCACGGGCGCCGACCGGGATCTGGCCCAGGTGTTGGCGCGCCGCCTGCAACGGCAATGCAAGGAGATCATGCTGGGCACCCGCCTGGAACAGGTGCGGGAAAGCGCGGCGGGCCTGGAGGTCACCCTGCAAGCGCCCGATGGCCAGGCGCTGACCCGCGCCTACGACCGGTTGCTGGTATCCGTGGGGCGCACACCCTGTGCCGCGGACTTGAACCTGGCGGCGGCGGGGCTGGCGGCGGGCGCCCGCGGCTTCGTGCCCCACGATGCCCAGGGGCGCACCGCCAGCCGGAATATCTTCGCCGTCGGCGATGTGGCGGGCCAGCCCATGCTGGCCCACAAGGCCACCGCCGAAGCCAAAGCGGCCATTGACGCGCTGCGGGGGCTGAAGGTGGAATTCGCGCCGCGGGCGATTCCGGCCGTCGTGTTCACCCAGCCGGAGATTGCCTGGTGCGGCCTGACCGAACAGGAAGCCGCCGACCGGCAAATGGCAGTGGAAATCGGCCGCTTTCCCTGGGCGGCGTCCGGACGCGCCCTGACTTTGGGCGGCGCCGAGGGGCTCACCAAGCTGATTGTCGAGCCGGGTACGCGGCGGATATTGGGGATGGGGCTTGCCGGGCCGGGTGCGGGCGAGCTGATTGCCGAGGGCGTGTTGGCGGTGGAAATGGGCGCGGTGGCCGAAGATCTGGCCCTGACAATTCACCCCCATCCCACCCTGTCGGAAACCATCATGGAGGCCGCCGAAAGCCTGCTCGGGCAGGCCACGCATTTTCTCAAACGCGAACCTAAAGGCGCTTAGGGCCGATGTGCCCGGCGGCGCGGTCGGCATGGTTGGGCACGCGCCGGTCCGCCAGGCTGACCTTGGCCAGGCTGCAGTGCAGATAACCCAGGGAGAGACCGTAGATGCCGGTCAAGGGCGCCATGCTCCAGGTCGGCGCGTCGGCCACAATCTCATCGAGCAGGGGGTCGTCAATTCGTTCGGCCAACTTCGCCAGGGGCGTGGCCCAGAGCGTAAAGCGCCGCCGCTGGATGCGGCGCGCTTCCCGGGCCGGTTCGAGATCCACCCGCAGGGCCAGCCAGCGTTCACCCAGCAGGGAATTGGGCGCGGTTTCGCGAACGGTGGTGGCCGCAAAGGGGGTGGCCTGCCGGTCAATGCTGACTTGCAGCCGGAAATCGCAGCGGGGCGTCAAATGCGGCGCGGCGCCCTCATAAATGCTGGTCATCAAACGCAGCACATTGGCGACTTCGCGCCCCTGGGACGCCAGGTCCAGCGCCCCGGCCAGCTCCGTCTCGACTTTACCAGTCGTGTAATCCGCGCTCCAGAATTCCAGCGGATCGTGCTGCAGGTCGTAGCGGTGGGCATTGCGATAGATGCGCGGGCTCATGAACGGCGGTTTCAAATATTCGTCCGCCGACTTGAAGTAGACCAGGGTTTCGAGGTCGGGCATGGTCACCACCGAAACCATGCGATTGCGAATCTCGAAGCGGCCGCGGCGCGCGGCGTCCGGCTGGTCACGGCGCGAGGCCACATCAAATTCAATATAGCAGACCGGTCGGAGCTGGCCGTCCGGGCCGGCCCACAGGCCCTCGGTCGCCTCGATGACAGCCTCGGCCAGGCTGATCAACTCGAGGCCCAGCAGCCGGTAACTGACCTCGTATTCCAGGCGAACCGTGGGTTTGGCCGGCGTGAAGCGCGCCCGCAGGGTCTCAATCAGTTTGTCGGGGGACGGCAAGGCGGGCGCGACCACGTCGCCGCCCGCCGGATCTGCCGCGCCCACCGCGCCCCAGGCCATGCCGCTCAAAAGCAGGCCCGCCAGAAGAATCCATTTTTTACACATGCGGGGCATTATGCATGGCCGCCGCCGAACCACAATCCCAAACATCCGGAAAACAGGCTTGACCGGTTGCTTTGGCCCGGCGTAGGCTCTGGCGTAAATCGGCGGGCCCAACAAGGCCGCCGCGTGACCCATGCAAAAGGAGCAGGCAAGATGAAGTACGGATTGATATTGATGATTGGTTTGGTGACGGCGGGATTAGCCCAGGGGCAATTGCTGTTGTTGGGCACGCAGGAACTGGGGATTGAGGGCACCATTGATTTCGATACGCCGGGCAAGACCGCGTTGGACATGAACGTATCTTACGGGTATTTCCTGTTTGACTACATCGAGATCAAGGGCGACTTCTCCTTATATGATGATGATTTCGCCACGGCGGTCGGTCTATTGGTCAGCGGGGAATACAACATTGACCTGGGGATTGAGTTGGTGCCGTTCGTGGGCGGGGGCATTGGGCTGGGCCGTTTGAAGTACCAGGTTTACCAGGTGACCGTTGACGAGGAGGGGGAGGGCGAAGTGGGCCGCATCCGCAACAAGGAAAAGAATTCGGTTCTGCTCGGGGTCAGTGGCGGGTTGAAGTATTTTCTGGCGGAGAATCTGGCGCTTTCCGTGGCGTTGAATGGCCGGGTGGCCTCCGAGAAGATCTTTCCGGGCAAGGACAAGATGTCCCGCACGGATTTAAGCCTGGACTGGGGTTTGCGCTTCTTCTTCTGAACGCCGTTTGAGGCGGACCACTTGGGCCTGGGCGCGGGTCAGGGGATCCGGGTGGCGCAGGGCTTCGGCGATCAGATCCGGGGCGCCGGGGACGGACGGCGTGGCCAGGGCGGCCACGGCATTGCGCCGCAGGCGCGCGAGGCCGGTGCGCAGGAGCCCGCTGGCCGCAAAAATTTCCTTGAATTGGGTCTCGTTCATGCGCAACAGATCGGCCAGGCGCGGCGCGCACCGTGCCGGCTCGAACGGCACCCGTTGGACCGCGGCGGGGCGGACGTCCGCGCGGTCCAGGCGGCGGTTCCACGGGCAGATGGACTGGCAGTCATCACAACCGAACACCCAGCGATTTGCAGCGCCCAGGCATTCGGCGGGAATGACGGTTCGCGACTCGATGGTCCAATAGGATAAGCAGCTTCGGGCATCCACCTGGTAGGGTTTGGCCAGAGCGCCGGTGGGGCAGGCGGCCAGACAACGGCGGCAGGCCCCGCAGGATGCGGTCACGGCGCGGCCGTTCGCCCGGACACCGCGCCAAACGGCGCCCGCCGCTTCCGTGGGTACATCCGGGGGCAGCCGGGCCGTTGTCAGAATGACCGCCAGATGGAGCCATGAGCCGCCGTCGGGATGGATCAGGAGCGCGTTGCGGCCCAGGAAGCCCAGCCCGGCGGTCCACGCCAGTTCGTGTTCGAGCAGGGGGCCCGTATCCACGTAGGCCCGGCACTGCCCGCCGCTCCAGCGGGCCAGGTCGGCGGCGAAGACCGCCAGCGGCGCGCCGATGATGTCATGATAATCGGGCCCCCAGGCAAAGCGCGCTATCCGGCCGCGCAGGGGATCCTGCCAGACCGCCGGATCCGGTTCGTCATAGGCCAGCGCCCAACCCAGCACCACCACGCCCCCCAGTCCCGGCAGCACCCGGCCCGGATCAGTGCGGCGGGCCGGCGCCCGCGCCAACCAACCCATGCCGGCATGATGCCCCGCGCCCAGCCAGTCCATGAACGCGGCGGCGCGCGGCACCGGCGCCGCCGACGCGAAACCCGCCCAGGCAAAGCCCAGTTCCGCGGCTCGCGCGCGCAGCGCCGCGCGCAAATCAGAACTCGAGGCCGGCGACATCCTGGGCGGCCTGGGCAATGACATCCGGGGTAATCTGGCGCAAATGCGCCGCGCAACCCAGCATCAGGGCCGTATCCGCCAGATTGTTGATGATCCGGGGAATGCCCTGGGCCACATCATGCAGGGCTTTCATGGCTTCGAGATCAAAAATCCACAGGTCGCCGGCGGCCACGCGAATCCGGTTTTGAATATACTCGATGGTCTGGTCTTCCGTGAGCGGATGCAGGCGCCAGGTAAGTTGCAGGCGCTGGGCCAGGGATTCGTCGGCGCTTTTCAACTGGGCCACATCCACATAGCCGGCCAGCAGCAGGGTGAAGGCCGGGCTCAGGGGGCGGCCGGACTTGTCGTTCAGCGTCAGGTTGGTGAGCAGATGCAGGAAGTGGTAGGCCTCCTGGGCGCTGATCATTTGGGATTCGTCAATCGCGAGCACCACATGCCCGATGTTGGGCATGGCGTTGTTCAGGAGGCGGATGGCCTCGAGCGTGTCCGGCGGTTCGACGGGCGCATCCGGGCAGCCGACTTGGCGCAGGACCTGGTGGGCCAGGAGGGGCACCGGGCCGGGCACGTAATCGAGGGCGACAAAACGGGACTGCCCGCCGTTGCGCACCTGGGCGGCCAGCAGGCGCAGGACCATGGATTTGCCTACGCCATAGGGACCGGTCAGAACGCCCCCCAGCTTGCGGCTCATGGCCAGGTAGGTCAGCCGGGCCAGGGCTTCCTCGTGCTGAGGCGACAGATAGGCAAAGCGCGTATCCGTTACGTTCTGGAACGGGGCTTCTTTCAGATTCCAATACGTGATGTACAACGGGGGCTCCGATTGCCGCGTGATTCGGGATACATTAAGATTGTTCCCGCTCCGGGGCGTTCATTTCTTCGGGGCGTAGCACGGGGACGACACTCGAAAAGCTGATGCGGGGCTTGGCGGGCTGGGCGGGCTGGGCGGATGGCGCCGCGGCCGGCGCCGCCGTGGGCGCCCGGGCGGGGGGCGCGGCGGGTG
>JAIPIQ010000045.1 GCA_021734645.1 Fidelibacterota bacterium
ACGATCTGGTCCCGCTGCGCTTGGCCTGGCATGGCACGAACCATTCACCCGCCTCAGTCACCATTCTTGAACGCACTCTGCGGCTCGCAGACCCAGCCGGCATGCCGCAGCGAAGACCGGAGGCGGCTCCGCCGGGATAGGCGATGAGACGAGTGCGATTAGGATTAGCGATGGTAACTCTCGTGTCCTGCGCCCAAACGGACGCAGGGCCCGAGGGGTACCCTAACAAAAAAATAATGCACTCCAGCGCTTGACAGATCTCCAAGTTTGTCCTACATTTCGTGCTGACAGATCGAGCAAGGTTCGCACAGCATAGGCTGGCGGGCGTTTAGTACGTGATGCATCTGTGGACCGTTCGACGGGCGGATGCGAGGAGAAGAGGAAATGAAAGCAAAATTGATTGGGGTCGGTTTGGCGGCGTTTTGTGTTGCGGCGACGGCGGCGATGGCCGTCGTTTGTAATTCCGGCCCGGTCACGGGCGGTCCGGGGAATCAGCAGATCACATTTGTCGAGGTGCAATACGATTATCCCTCGCCCGGCCAATCCACATGGTATTACACGGTGTCCGGCGGGAGGCAGCCCGCCCTGAGTCATATCACCTTCGGCCTCGCCTGCCCCACCATCCAGATTCTGGACGCCGGAACCTGGGACGGCAGCAATTATGATTCACTCAATTCCGGCGCAGGCCAACCCGAGCCCGGCAGTTTCCCGGCCGCGCCCCAGATGGATCCCACCACCGGTGTAAAGGGCCTCAAGTTCGACCGGGGCTTCAATACCGACGAAATCCGGCACTACTACTTCACGGTAAACGGCAATTACCTGATGGCCAACATGACCGTGGCCTTCAAGGCGGGACCCGGCTTCGGCACCGTGGGCATCTGCGGGCCGACGGATTCCTGCGACGAGGAAGAACCGCCGCCCCCGCCGCCACCGCCGGTGACCGTCCGGCCGATCCTCGAGTGCGTCACGGCCAACGGCGACGGCACCTACACGGCATTCTTCGGATACCTGAGCGACGGCGCCGAGACCGTCACCATTCCTTTGGGCAACAACAACAAGTTCACGGGCGGCGCGCCGGATCGTGATCCCATCACCGAATTCGAACCCGGCCGATCGCCCTACTGGCCCAACGCCGCCTTCAGCGTGGTGTTCAACGGCGCCAACTTGGTTTGGACCTTGAATGGCCGCACCGCGACGGCCTCGTCCGGCTCGCAGCCCTGCTCGTATCATATATACTTCGAAAAGGTCTGGCTGGATGCGGACGGTGAGGAGCTGGCGGGGCCGCCCGACGATTTGCCGGCCAACTACGCCCTGATTGCGGAAAGCCGCCTGGGCGTGGCCACGGGGACTTATGCCCCCGGCAGCGACGTATTGACGGTGGTGTACGAAAACGTGCCCCCGGCCCTGGACCAGAACGGGCTCTGGGCGCCCATGGGCGAGTTCTACACCGTGCGCGAGGAAAACCTGCCGCCCGGCTGGGCGCCCGCAACGGGAATCGGAACGTTCGCGGTCGCGGATGAATTCGCCGATCCCATGCCCGGCGCCACCGCCAAGTACCGCATCCACACGGTGACGAATCAGGAAGAGGAAGAGCCCCCTCCGCCCCCGCCGCCCGAGGATGTGAATCTGTCCCTGACCAAGACCGAGAAGCCCATCGAGGATTTCCTGGTCAAGTGGAGCATCCCGCTCTCCAAGGGCCAGCAGTTTGTGGATGGCGACTACTGGCTGCGCCTCGAGAGCGACGAGCCGAGCTTCGACGTGTGGGGGCCGGGCAATCTCGATAGCGGGGTCCGGATCAGCAAGGGCTGGCATCACGTGGCCGGGCGGTTCACCCGTGATTTCCCGAATGCGGGCGATCATTTGATGGAAATCCTGGTAGACGGGGTGGTCGTGGCTTCGAAAACGGGCCGCGGGGTGCCGCGTCCATCGGCCGCGCCGCTCCTGCTGGGCTCATACATGAGCAGCAGCGGTTTCTTTGCCGGGCTGATGGATGAAGTGCGGCTCTCGCGCACGGCCCGCGAGGATGCCTGGCTGGCCGCCACGCATGCCCAAGCCACCGCGCCGGCCGACTTCCTGGCCGTCGGTCCCGAAGCCGCCGGTACGCTGCCCGGCTTCTCCTTCAGCCGCAGCTTGACCGTCAACGAGACGCTCGTGGCCGCCGACCTGACGGACTTTCCTGTACTGGTGAAACTGAACGAAACGTTTCTGATTGACGACGTGCAGCAGGCCGATGGGTCGGATCTGGCCTTCACCCTCGGGGACGGCACCGCGCTGGCGCACGAGATCGAGTCGTTCGATGCCGCCGCGGGCCGATTGGTGGCCTGGGTCAAGCTGCCGCTGGTGGCCGCCGATGCGCCCAGCCCGTTCCTGTTGCAGTACGGCCACGCCACGCCCCCGGCGCCCGCCTACCCGGCCAGCGCCGTCTGGGACGCACACTTCACCATGGTCCAGCACTTGAACGAAACCGTCGGCGCCGTAGCGCTTGATTCAACGTCGTTCGGCAATGACGGCCAGATTGACGGCGCCACGCCGACCTCCTACGGGTTAATGAACGGCGCCTTCGTGTTCGATGGGCAGAACGATCAGATCGTCGTGCCCGACGATCCGTCTTTGCACTTGAACCTAGGCGACTTCACCATGGAAGTATGGCTGGCGCGCAAGGCCGTGGCCGCGGACACCCTCTTCGAAATCACGGTCGCCAATGCCGGACCGGACACGGCAACCGGCGTGGTGGTGGCCGATCAACTGGCGCCGAACTTCACCTTCGCGGGCGCGTGGCCTTCCCAGGGCGCCTATACGGCGGATACGGGCCTGTGGACCGTGGGTGATCTCGCGGCGGGCGCCAGCGCGACGCTGCTGTTGGCCGCGGACTTTACCGCCGAGGGCGCCTTGGTCAACGAGGCTGCCGTGGTGTCGGACCACGACGGCGATCCCCTGACGGCCTCGGTGACGGTGCAAGGGTACAGCCTGCCGGCCGATCTGGGCTCGGGCAACCCTGACTTCAGGGTTGACGAGATCGTGTTTGATCCGGCAGTGCCGGCCCCGGGCGAGGCGTTCACGGCTTCCATCACGGTCGCCAATCCCACCGGGCGCGCTGGCAATGCCGGGTAT
The DNA here is from genome assembly GCA_021734645.1 of Fidelibacterota bacterium. Taxonomy (GTDB): domain Bacteria; phylum Verrucomicrobiota; class Kiritimatiellia; order JAIPIQ01; family JAIPIQ01; genus JAIPIQ01. The sequence goes on from JAIPIQ010000045.1 coordinate 3,112, forward strand.
CTGGCGGTCTGGCTGCACAAACCGGCCAATGCCGTTGCCGGTGAACTGGGCGACGAGAACATCTGGGTGGGGCCATTGGCCGCTAGCGAAACGCGCGTCATTACCGTGCCGGGGTTCACGGCACCCGCCGAGGACGGCATCTACAAGTTCCAGGCCTATGTCGATAGCCGGAACGATACGCTCGAAACCAGTGAGGGCAACAACCGGAAGAAGCATACCTTCCATGTCTCCAGTCTGCCGGCCGACCCAGAAGATCCAGAAGATCCGGAAGATCCGGAAGATCCGGAAGATCCCGAGGATCCGGAAGATCCCGAGGACCCGGCTGATCCGCCACCGCCGGTTGACTGGCGCAAACCGGACTTCGTGGTGCGGGCGATTACGCTTGATCCTGTGCCGCGGTTGACGGGAGAGGCATTCACGGCACTGGTGACGGTCGCGAACACAGGCGATGCGGCCGGAAACGCGGGCGTGCTCAAGGTCTTCGATTCGCAGGCGGCCACGGCTCCGTTTGGTTTGCCGGGCAATGTCGAGGTATCCGTTGGGAGCCTGGCCGCAGGGGCGGAGCGCGTGATTACCGTCGCGGGGCTGGTTGCGCCGAACGCGGGCGGAACGCATCACTGCCGGGCCTTCATTGACGGCGCCAATGCGGTGGCCGAGAAAAGCGAGGGCAACAACCAGAAATCGGTGACATACCGCATATATGACATTGTCCTGACCGTCGAGGATACCCCGGCGGGGCGTTTGTTGCGCTGGAACAGCAAGCATGGGCAGCGCTACGTGCTCAAGCGGGCCACGAACCTGTTGGTCGGATACGAGGTCCTCCAAAGCGATATTGCGCCCACCCCGCCGGAGAATACGCTCCTGGATGCGGAAGTTCTGCCGCCAGGACCGGTATTCTATCGTGTAGATGTGCAATAGATTCCAACCGGAAGGACGCCGCGCCGCCGGCCTGCGGTCGGGGGCCTTCCCGGGTGCCTGGCTGGGCTTGGGACTGCTGGGTTGGAGCGTCCAGGCCCAGCAGCCGGCCAACCTCTCGGCCGTGCATCGTGCCGGGCAAACCTTTCTCGTCTGGGATGAAGTGCTGCCCGGCAGCACGTCTGACTTCTACCGCATCTATCGCCACACGGCGGAAATCACCCCCGCAACCCGGGCGGACGCCGAGATGCTCGCCGCCGTGCCCCAGGGGTCGAGTTTCTACCCGGCCGAGTCGGACCGCCTGGACACGAATGTCCACTACGTGATCGAGGATCTCGGCCCCCAGCTCGGCACCAACCAGGGACTCTTCGTCTATACCCCCCGGAATACCGGCGACTTTTTCTATGCGGCCACCTGGGTTTCCAACGGCTGGGAGAACACCGGTGATTTCTCGGCGGCCAACAGCCTGACGGCCAGCGTCTACGAGGCCGCCGCCGACCCGGCGCCGGTTCTGGTGCGCCTGACGCCCTCCGGCCGAACCCGCACCTACACTCAGTTCATGGACTACCATGCCTGGAACGCCACCCTCGGGGGCTACGCCTACAACTACAGCGTCGCCCTGCCCGCCAATTATACCAATACCACCGCCTGGCCCACGCATTTGAAACTGGTCTCCCGCGGTAGTCGCTATGGGGATGACGACACCAGCTCCTGGTACAATCGCGGGATTCAAATCCATCTCGATGATCCCGACAACACCTGGCACTACGGCTTTAACGAAAGCTGGGACTACCGCCAGGGCGACGGCCCGACCAACGGGGTGATCGTCAACTTCACCGAGCAGCGCCACTTGCGCGCCCTCTATGACGTCATGCGTGATCCCCTCTACAACGTGGACACCAACCGCCTCTATGCCTGGTATTCCTCCATGGGCGGCAGCGGCGCCATGACGCTCGGCTTTCATTACCCCGAACTCTTCGCCGCGGTCTTTTGTTGGCAACCAGTCACCCGCTACCGCACCACCGAGCACTGGCGCAAACAGGACTTCGAACCCCTCTGGGGCGCCGCCAGCAACAACCTGCCGATCGTCAATCGTGGGCGCTTCGCCGGCCCCATCACCAACTTCAACGGGCTCGGGGTTTTCGACTGGATGGACCACTTTGCAATCCTGACCAATCAGCCCGGCCGCCACGTGCCCATGTTCTTCTTCCATGCGGGCAAAAACGACGACAACATCGAATATGACACCCAGGGCGCTCCCGCCCCGGCCCTCTTCCAGGAGGCCCGCGCCGGCTTCGTCGCGATGATTGATCCTTCGAGCCATTCGGGCATCGCCTGGGTGGACTGGCCCACGGCCGCCACCACCAACTGGGACATCCGCAACCTTAACTTCCGGCTCGATTCGAGTTTCCCCGCCTTCTCCTGGGCCAGCGGCAACGACGCTGCGCCTCCCCCCGCCAGCCCCCTCACCAACTTCTACAACAAGACCCTCGAATGGTCCTGCGCCTGGAATGACTTCGCCGGCGACATCGTGGATACCCCGACCCAGTATGTGATCGTCGTGCGCTCGGGCGCCGGCACCCAGCACGCCGCGGTCACCATCCGCCGTCCCCAGGCCTTCCGCCCGGCCCCGGGCACCGGCATCATCTGGTCCAATATCCCCCTCGGCGCCGTCGAGGCCCTGGCCTTCGGCGACCTGCGCGTGGATGCCCACGGCCTGGTCACCCTGCCTCATACGGTCATCACCCCCACCGGCAACCGCCTGGTCTTCCGCACGGATCCCCTGACGGACAGCCTCAACGATGGCGTGCCCGACTACTGGCTCGACGCCCATGATCTCGATCCCCTCGATCCGGCCGACGGCGCGAGCGCGGATAGCGATGAGGACGGCTTCACGAATGAGCAGGAGTACCGGGCGCGCACGAATCCCCGTGACGCCGGTTCCCGTTTGGAAATTGAGGAACTGGCGCCGGACCGCATTGCCTGGCAAAGCAGTCCGGGGCAGTCATACCGGCTCGAACACACGACCAATTATGTGGACTGGCTGCCCTATGCCACCAGCGTGGTGGCCGTTGGCAGCGTCACGGAGTTCGTCGCCCCGTCGGAATGGCCGGAGCCGGCCGGCGCGTTTCGTCTCCGGCTGGACTGATTCTCTTGCGCCCGCCGAACCAGGGAACGAGCATCGCCAGCAATACCAGCGTGGCGGACCAGGAATCCGTCAGATCCGCGCGCCCGCTCAACCAAACGCTGCTTTGCGCGACCTCGGCGGCTTGATCGGTGGCATAGCCGGCCACTTTCATGACCCAGACCACTCCGCTGTGCAGGCCGATCCCGTACCACAGTGTGCCGGTCCGGAGCACCCAGGCGCACAGAACCAGCCCCAGCAGGGTCAGGTTGACCAGCCGGATGGCATAGTGCGCGGGCAGAGGATCTGGGACGAAACACTCGTGCAGAACGGCCCCCACCGCGTTCCAATAGGAGGGCCGGTTGAATGCCGCCAGACCGGGATCAACGAAATGGACCGCGCCGAACACGAAACTGGCGACCAACGCGGCGGCCAGCCAACCCACCCGGCCGCCACCCCAAGCCCGACCCAGGGGGCGAAACAAGAACCCCCGCGTAAAGGGCTCCTCGATCACGCTGATCACGATGCCCGCCAGCGCGTAGCTGAACACGCGCCCCAGCAACACCCCCACGCGCACCGTCGGATCAATGGTCCGACTGCCCGCCAGCAGCATCATCCCGCCCAGCAAGCCCACGGTGACCACGCCCACCGCCAACCCCCGCCCAAAATAACCGGCCGCCCGGCGGCGGGAAAAAGTCCCCTGCGCAGGCTGCAACCCCAGATCACGCCAGCCGTTCCACCGGGTCGCCCGGGCCAGAATGGGCGCGGCCAGCACTGCGGCGATCATCAACACCCTGCGGGTCAAGCGGCCCGGCGACACCGTCGCCAGCACCCCGCCCGTATCAGCCCCCCACCAGCGCCAGGCCCAGACGCTGACCACGGCACCCACGCAGAATACAACCGCCAGGTAAACAAAAAAACCAATTCCCGCCTGTAGGCCATGCCATTTCTTATCCATGTTCAAATCTTAGAATGAAACGGGGGCGCCGGTCAAACCTTCACTGGCGGATCGCCGTATCAGGCACCGGGGAAAAGAGACAATTGGCGGGGCGGGTTGACGCGCGCGCAGCAGGCGGGTTCGTCACGAGCGACGGAATGCACGGCCGACCCCACGGGCCAGACAGTCAGCCGCCCGGCCGGACCGGGATCGAACCCGGGGAACGGCTCATTGATGTGGGGCGGCCGCGGGGCCAGCCAACGGGCACAACCGGCGCGGTCGAGCACCACGGGCATGCGATCATGGATGGGGGCGACAATTGGGTTGGGGGCCGTGGTCAAGACGAGGCATCGGGGCGGGCCCGGGCCCGTTGATCCATCGGTCCAGAGCGCTGCCAGACCGAAAGGTTCGCCCTCCGGCAACTGGAAGTAATAGGCCTGACGGTCGCGCCACTCGTAGAATCCATCGGCGGGCAGTACCGCCCGACGGTCCGGCAAGGCCTCCCGGAAGGTGGAAATCCGCGTGATGGTTTCCGCGCGGGCATTGATGACCGGACGTGCCCCTGGCCGCTGGGCGGGCCAGCCCCACGTCAGCCATTCGAGGCCACCGACCGCCGGGGCACGCACCGCGGCGCAGGCTTGCCCCGGGCCGATATTATAGCGCGGCTCGAGCGCGGGCCACTGCGCCACCGCCGGCAGCAACTGCCGCAACTTGGCGTGGCCGGCGCGCAGGGTCAGGGAATACCGGCCGCACATGTCCGTCTTCCCGCGCCATCTTGATGAAAAGAAACCATGCCCGGTGAATCCCCCTAAGCAACCCGCTTCTTCATGGCGCGCTCGAAGGCCTCCGGCGAAGTCAGATAGAAATGACAGGCGCACCCGGTCAACTGATGCACCTGCTCCTGGACCTCCGCGTCCAACGGATTCAATACCGCCACCAGCAGCTCGTCACCGAGGGTTTCAAACACCAACGCGCCCAGGGTGGTCGCTGCGGCGATGGGCAAGCGTTCCAGCGTGGCCGGGGGCGAATCGAAATAGCCGACGTCCACATAGGGATGGCCGCTGAGCTTGGCCAGGTGGGCCAGCGCCTTCTCCAACCCCCGAAAGCTGCGGTCATGCAACACATGCAAAGCGGAAACGGTCAGCTTCGTATCCCGCAGGGAAATCTCGGTCAGGTCGTGCACGACGGCGGCGTATTCCTCTTCGTTCAACAGGCCGGCCTCTTGCAGCTTCCAGGCCAGGGCCACTTCCCGCTTCACGGCCGCGCCCCGCGCGGGCGTCTTGACTTCCGCCGGCGCCGCCAGCGGCGCCGGTTCCGGCGGGGGCGCCGTCTCGGAGGGGGTGATCGCCACGGCCTCCAGCAACGCCACGGCCTCCGGATGCTCCGTGGCAAAGGCCGCCAACTTCGGCGCCAGGGCGGCGGCTTCGGTCAAGGCGTGCTGTTCGAGGAATGTCCGGGTCAAACGCTCCAGATAATGCCAGGCCTTGTCCTGGTCCCCGATGATCTCGTACATATTGATCAGTGCATCGAGCGCCCCGACGTCCTGGGGCATGGCCTCCAGAATGCCCTCGAATATGGGGATGGCCGCGCGGGTTTCCCGCAGCGGATCCCCGGCCCCGCCGGATTCAAATGGCGTCTGCTCCGTCATGGAACCACCCGGTCATAGGTTTCCCGTTTACGAACCACCGCGCGAGCGCCCAATTGCCAGGCCAATTCCGCGCACAGTCGCCGGCTGCGCTGGCAGGCTGCGTCCACACTGCCCGCGGGCGCCAGGGTGGCCAACAGGTAAATGGAACCCGGCGCCATCAGGATCAGCGTCTGGTCCTTGGTCGGCAACACAAGCGTCGCGGTCTGACCGGCGCCCAGACGATTCAGGAAATGATTGGTCCGCCGGAAGAACTGAGGCGCAAAGGCAGCCTGGCGCGCCGCCCGCTCCGCTTCCATATTGGCGCAGGCCAGCACCATCCCGTCCTGGGAGGCCAGCAGACAGCCCTCCGCCCCCAAGTAGGCCGTGATCAATTTGACCAGTGACCCAGGGGCGGTCGCGCCTCCGGCGGCAGATCCAGCAGGCGATTCAGCACCAAGTGCCGGTCCTGGCGCGGGGCGGGCGCCAAGCCTGTGATCTGGACGAACACATGCGCGCCGATGCCGGGAATCTCGAGCAGGTCGTATATCGAGTCGAACCGGCCGCGCCGCTCGCGCTCGGCCAGGATGAGCATCGCCCGGTGCTGGCCAATCTCCGGCAACTCGAGCAATTCCTTGAGTGTCGCGACATTCAGGTCCAGGGCGGCCGCACCGGCATCCGGCTGCGTCTCGACGCCGTCCCAGAGCGGTCCCTCGAGGGGCTTGGCGGCCGAGGGCGCCACCCGCGTCACGGTCCTGGCGGGCCGCGGGGCCCGCCGCGCCTTCGCGGCGGGCGGCACGGGAATGCGGATCGGCGCAGGGGACGGAGCAACCGCCGGCGCCTCCGGTTCGGGCGTCGGCGGCAGCGCGGGTTGCGGTTCGGGCACATCGGGCGCGGGGACAGACACCGGTGGGGGCTCGGGTTCGGCTTCGCGGGCCGGCGGCGCGACGGGCGCTACCGGCACGGGAGGCGCAACGGGTTCCGGAGGCGGGACCGGGCGCTCGGCAGGCGGGGGCGCAGGCGGTTCCGGTTCCGGCTGCGGGACCGGCGCAGGGACAGACACCGGCTGGACTGCGGCAGGCGCGGCAGGCGCGGGGGGCGGCGGGACCGGGACTTCCGGCGCGGCGGGAGTCGGTTGCTCGACCGGGGCCGGCGGCTCCTCGGTTTCCGCCGGGCCGAAATAATCGCGCATCCCGGCCACTGCGCTGAGCTCCTCGGAAATCTCGGTCGTCGCCCGAATCCATTCGGGCGGAATCACGGCGATCACTTCCGGCAGATTGACCTCGAGCAGGGTTTCCGGATCTCCCTGGAGCCAGCCGTGCGGGATGACCGCTGCCACGTCGCCCAAGGCGACCTGAATACGCCCCTCCGCCAATTGGCGCAGCAACTCCTTGCGCTCGACGGCGAAACTGCCGGCCGGTATCGCATGCCGATTCCAGGCCGGGCCCCGTTGCGCCTCCGGCACGTGGGCTAGAATCGCCCGGAAGGGCAGCTCGGCCAGAGCTTCCTGTTCCTCTTCCCCCATCACCTCGCGAATCGAATCGAAGAGCGAAATGACCTCATCCAGATTTTGGGATAACTCCGGCGGAGGGCTCGAGGGATCCGCCTCATGGGCAGGCGGCGGCGCCGTCGGCGCGGCGGGGCGCTGCGCGGGCGGGGGCGGCGCGGAAGGCGCTGGGGCGGGAGGTTGGATCGGACGCTTCTTGGCGCGCCACCACAAATTTGAGAAATCCATATTTACGGCTCTCTTTTCATTTTAGGGCATGCTATTTATATTACGTAGCGCACTTGTCAGCGTGCGCCAAGTATGAAATGTTAAAGCAGGAAACATGCCATGAGTGAAGAAAATACGGCGCCACGGGGACCGGGCCGCCCGGTCGTGGCGGGCCAAGAGCTGCTGAATGGTCTGTATGAGGCCGTCTTGCTGCTGAATGTGGACGGCCAGATCACGGAGGCGAACCGGCGCGCCGAACAGTTCTTGCAGGCCGAACTGCCGGATTTGCTGGGCAAACCGATCAGCCAGTTTGTGGCCGGGCTGGACATTGCCTTGCTGGAGCAGGTGCTGAACAATCTGGCGGATGGGCGCTTCACCGTGCTGAATGCCTTCTGCCTGCGGCGGGATCATACCCATTTTCCGGCGGAGGTGGCCATCAGCCGGGTGACGCTGACCGGCGGGGAAGGCCGCCTGGTGCTGGCCGTGCGCAACATCGAGCAGCGCAAACGGACCGAGGCCGCCCTGCGCACGTTTCAACAGGCGGTCGAAAATGCCGCCGAGGCCGTGGCGTTGACCGACGCCAAGGGCGCCATCGAATACGTCAACCCGGCCTTTCGCGCCCTGTGGCAGCTCGGCCCCGAAGACGAGGCGGTCGGGCGCATGCTGCCGGAATTCTGGGAGGCGGACGAGGAATCGGCGGCGGCCCTCTGGCAGGCCCTGGGCGCGGGAGATTCCTGGACGGGCGCCCTGCAGTTGCGCACCCCGGCCGGCCGGGTGCGCCACGCCCAGGCGACTGCGGCGATCAACCGGAATGAGCAGGGCGAAGCCACCGGGCTGATCTTCTCCTTCAGCGATGTGACCGCCCTGCGCCAGGCGCTCGATACCATCAAACGCGAAGCCAATGCGGTCATCGCCCGCGCCCGCCAGGCCAGCGATTTCTCCGGCCCGCTCAATATTGTTTCCATCCCGGATCTGCTCCAATTGATTGACGGCACCGGCAAAAGCGGCTGGCTGCGCATCCTGGATGCGGCCGACGCCCCCGTGGGCGAAATCGGCTTCCGTGAAGGGCGCATCGCCGCCGCCCGCCATGGGGATACGACCGGCGAAGAAGCCGTCCTGAACTTGGTGCGCGAAGGAGGCGTTCAGTTCGCCTTCGAACAACAACCCGCGGCGGACATCCCGGATACGGGACTGTCGCTCAATACCGTCGGCATTCTGCTCGAAGCGGCGCGCCTGCAAGACGAGGCCACGGCGGAGGCCAGCCAAGGTGAAGAAAGGATCTGATTCATGAAGAGACAACCGTTGCGGATTGTGATGATTGGCGCGGGCAGCGCCGGGTTTTGCCGAGTCCTGGTCCAGGATATTCTGCATTTCGAAGCCCTGCGGGACGCGCACATTGTGCTGATGGATGTTGATGCGGACCGGCTCAACCTGGTTGAACGCGTCATGGCGCGGTTCGCGGAGCAGCAGGCGCTGTCCTGCACTTTTTCGGCCACGACCGATCTGACCGAGGCGCTGACGGACGCCCGATTCGCCATATCCATGATCCAGGTCGGCGGCCTAGAGCCCTACAAGCTCGATATCAACATCCCCCTGAAATACGGGGTTGATCAATGTGTCGGGGACACCATGAATCCCGGCGGTCTGTTCCGGGGGCTGCGCCATATTCCGGCCTTTCTGGACATGCTGGCGGTGATGGAGCGGGTCTGCCCCGACATCATCTTCATGAACTACGCCAATCCGATGGCCATCAGCTCATGGGCCAAGCAGAAAGCCTTCCCCGCGATACAGTCCGTTGGCCTCTGCCATGGAGTTCAACACACCACGGCGCGGCTGTGCCGCTGGCTCGAGGTCCCGGTCGAGCAGGTTGAAGTCCTGACCGCGGGCATCAACCATATGGCGTGGTTCCTGAAGTTCGCGCACGCGGGCCGCGACCTCTACCCGCTGATTTGGCAGAAGGTCGCGCGGGGGGAGCAGATCGAGGGCGAGGCCTACCGGTTTGAAATGATGAAGGCGGCCGGGTACTACATGACGGAAAGCTCCGGCCACCTGAGCGAGTATCTGCCCTACTTCAGAAAACGGAAAGATTTGCAGGCACTGTTCGGCGGCCCCGGCTTTGCCGGGGAAACGGGCGCCTATCTCAAGATGTGCCTGAACGGGGCGCAGCAGTACACCGAAGATATGGCCAACTGGGCCAGCGGCCGGGTACCGATCCCCTTCGAGCGCGGCGCGAAGTCCGTGGAATATGCCGCCGACATCATGAATGCCGTGGTGACGGGTGTCCCGTTCCGGTTTGCGGGCAATGTGCTCAACAAGGGGTTCATCGAGAATCTGCCCCATGACTGTTGCGTCGAGGTGCCGGTGTTTGCGGATGCCCAGGGCCTGCACGGATCGCACGTGGGGCGCTTGCCCGAGTTCTGCGCCGCGCTTTGCCTGAGTAATATCGTGTTTCAAGAACTGGCCGTGAAAGCAGGCCTCGAAGGCGACCAGGAGGCGGCCGTTCAGGCCTGCATGCTCGATCCGCTGACCAGCGCCGTGCTGGCGCCCCATGAGATCCGGAACATGGTTGATGAGCTGTTGGCCGCGCAAGCGCCATGGCTGCCCCAGTTCCGGGGAAAAACGAACCCGGCTCCCGGCGCGCGTATCGGGCGCATCCCCACCGGGGCCACCGCACCGGCCCGCCCTCAAGGCATCAGTGTCAATGGCCAAATCGGACACTACGACGCGCAAGGATCTTGAGATCTTAAAGATCAGATTGTGCGGCGGGCGCCAGCCCGATTATGGGCCGACCTGATCCTTGGTCAGGTTGGCGAACCGGGCCTGGCGGCGGCAGGGTTGGATGGCCTCGAGCAGCGTGTCCTCCTCGATCTCGGCCAGGCACTGCCAGAGGTCACCGGCGCCGTAATAGATGCGGAGCAGTCCGTGGTCTTCGCGCACCAACCCGACGGGAAAGATGACGTCCTCGCGGAAGAACTTGGCGGGATCCCCGGTTTCGTAGGTTTCCTGCGGGACCATGAGCGGCGTGGGCGTGATGCCGATGACCTGCTGCGGATCGTTCAAATCCAGCAGCGCGGCGCCCAGCGTGTAGCGGCTGGTCCATTCGCGCTGCACGGTCGGATATCGGGTGACGCGGTCGGGATCATTGTCCACCGCATGGAAGGTCATCAGGAATCCCCGTTCGGTTTTCAAGGGGGGCGCGGCGCCCCCGATCTTCAGGTTGGCGAAGGGCACATCTTCGACCGCGAGCAGCAGTTCGGCGTCGCCCCAGTAACGCAAGTCTTGCGAGTAGGAAATCCAGATGTCGCCAATGGTTTTTCGGCAACGGGGATAGGGTCTTTCGAGGCGCCAGTAGCGGCCGTTGATCCGGTCCGGGGCGAGAATCAGGTTGCGCTGGGCCGGCACGCCCAGGGAGATGACTTCGCAGTTGCATGCGTCGCGGTAAATGGCAATGCCCGGGCGTTCGCTATGGAATCCATTGAAGCAGAAACTCAAATACAGGGTGTCGTCAATCACCGTCAGGCGGGTGTCGTTACAGCGCTCGAGCACGGTCCCCTTGTAGTGGAACTTCATCGGCTCCGGCGCGGCGGTGAAATGCACGCCATCTTCGCTGAACGCCATGCCCGTGCCGGTGCCGACCAGCCGCTGGAAGTCGTCCGGACGGCACACATCATTCCGGAAAGCCATCACGTAGCGCCCGCGGTATTTGGTCACCCCGGCATTCATCGCCAGCGTCGAGGGATACGGCACGTCCGCGGCGCTGAAAATGGGATTGCCCGGGTGGCGGCGAATAGCCGCCAACCCGCCCAAGGGACCTATTCTGTTTCGCGACTCCATTATGGCCCTCTGAGCCTCCTGCAAACGGAAGCGTCTGCCCACCCGTGGCGGATATTCATGACGCGTCCGCTTCTTCCCATCGCCTGCTGCGCGACCCCATGCCGCGCCCCAAAACGAACAAGCGACTTATCTCACACACCCAGAGACTTGTCTATCCCCCTCTGCTTCTCTGGCATTGCATTGCCGGGCGGTTTCCCGTATAGGTGACAGTGAACCGCGACTTGGGCCGTCGGGAGCCCGGGGCGCGCAACACAGGAGAAGCGAATGAGGAAAGCGAAGAAGTGCTTGGCGCTGGCGCTGGCATGGGCTTGCGGCGTGGGACAGATCGCGTGGACGGCGCAACCGGCGCCCGTCGAGGAATATTCGGAGACCGTGTATGTGATTGACGCACCGGAGGAAGAGCCGGAGACCAAGCGCGCCTGGCTGCCCTGGATCGTCGGGGGCGCCCTCGTGGGCGGCGGGGTGGCCGCGGTGATTATCAATCAGGACGATAAGAAGGACAAGCCCACTCCGGAGCCGGCGCCCGAACCAACGGCCTGCACCGAGGCGGCGCTCCTGGGCACCTGGTATGCCGAAACCGCCGAGAACAACCGCACGGGCTGGTACATGACGTTCCGCTCCGGCGGTCGGGCTGACTTCCAGCGCATCACCGACCTCGATGATCCCGACGCCTCGATGGTCGAAACTTTCCCCGGTACGGTCAATGCCTGGACCCTCGATACCAATACCTGCGTTGTGACCGTCAATTCCCCCATCAGCGGGCAAAGCGGCAACGGCATCCTGTCCAACCGCTCCCTGACCATCGCCAGTAAAATGTACCAGAAACGCTAACCCCCCCCCGTTACAGCCGCTGTAACGGACAACCACGGCCGTTACAGCCGCTGTAATGAAAAAACCACGCCGTTACAGCCGCTGGAACGAAA
>JAIPIQ010000046.1 GCA_021734645.1 Fidelibacterota bacterium
GAATTCGACGGGCTCGAGACCGTCACGTTGACCCTGACCCCGAAACGCGACCTCGAAGTGGACAGCATGGTGCTGGAGATTCCCCTGGCTGACATCCGCCACTACAGCGCGGGGGTGCACCGGGGGCGGCTCGAGGGGCGCCGGACGTTCGACGGGATTGCCCACATCTGGCTGGCGGGCGACAAGATCGGCCTGGTGTGGAGCGCCGAGAGTTACCGGGGCTGGCGGATTGATTCGCGGCAACCCCGCATCGTGGTCGAACAGGAAGGCGCTGTCACCCGGCTGCGGTTGCTGCTGGTCAACACCGCGGCCACCGTCAGCGCGCCCATGGAGATCCGCTTCTTCAGGCACCCGACCCCGCTCAAACCCATGCCCGAAGGCTATCGGGACTGGCGTTTCAGTCCCGGCTGGAGTCCCCACCTCAACCTGTGGTCGCAACACAACGCGGTGTGGAATTCCGCCCTGGCCAAACCGACGCCGCGCTCCTGGGACGTGCTGCGGGAGTCCGTGGCCTTCGCCCGCGAGTATGGCCAGCGAACCTACCCCTTCAATATTCCCCTCTGGATGAGCCACTACCACATGCGGCGGGAGGAGGCGCCCTTTATCCGGCCCGACCTTTCCCGCGAGGAACGCGAGGCCCTGGCCGATGGTCAGGACCGGGTTTTGCAGGAGCGGGACGATAATCGCCGGGTTGAGGAAGCCATCTACTTCTTCGAGGACTGGAACATCGTCCCGCCCCAACGCTCGGGACGCACCGACGTGGGCACAATCTACTACTGTTCGCCGTCCAGTTCCTACGCCGACTACTGGGCTCACTCGCTCGAACAGTTGTTGGTGCAAGGCGGAATTGACGGCATCTACATGGACCTGGCCAACGTCAACCGCCCCTGTTTCAATCCCGAAAAGAACCATGCGTATACGACCCTTGACGGGGAGACCGAGGGCACCATGGAACTGGTGGCCGCGCGCAACTTCTACAAGCGGCTGTACTACGTCCTGCTGAAGCACCGCGGTCCGGAAGGCGCGCCGCACATGCTGGGGCACGGGTCCGTCGTGCCGTCCATCTACACCTCGTTCTGGGGGTTGGCTTTCATGGGCGAGCTGTTCAAGCCGGGGGACTGGTTCGACATGACCAAGTGGTACTTGCAGCAGGATCTGTTCGCGCCGCGTATGCTGGCCAGTCCGGAGCCGGATGCGCCCCGGAGCTACGACGCCTTTGTGTACCGGGCCTTGTATCCCCAGGCGCAATTCGGCATTCCCACGATGATTCTGCCCCAGTACTCGAAAGGCAGCGCCGACCCGCCCACGCAACGGCGGATGAATCAGGATCCGGCCCTGGCGCGCGAGATGCTCGCCTTCACCTTCCTGCACGATCAGATCCTGTGGCCCTCCCGGGTGCATGTATACACGGTCTATTCCTTCTGGGAAAAGACCCGCATGGCCGAGTGGGCGGACGCCACTTTCCATCCCTACTGGAGCAATGGCCTGGCCACGGCGCCCGAGGCGGTCCGCGCCAGCTATTGGCGCCGCGAGGACGGCGCGCATCTCGTGGCGGTGGCCAACTGGTCAAGCGCCCCGGTCACGGCTGAATGGGCGCTGCCCGCGACCGCGGTGGGCGTGGACGAAGTGCTGGACGTCGAGCGCGGCGAGACGCTCCCGGCCGTGGCCGGGCGGCTCGCGGCGGAAATCCCGCCTCACGACTTACGCGTGTTTCGCATGGGCGGCACGGAATAGCAAAAGCGCAGGCAGGCGCCTCGTGGCATGGGCATCTTGCCCGTGCTCCACAAGCACGGGATTTTGCAAGCGCCACGGGCAGGCAAGGAGGTATGGCATGAACATGTTGACGAGATTATTCTTTGGCGGGTGTTTGCCGGGCGGGTCTCTGCGGCGCTGGGCGTTCGTATTTCTGGCCGGTCCGTTGCTTGCTTGTGATGCGAGCGCGGGGATGAGCGGGGTCAATGAAGAGCCCGGCGCCATCAGCCTGTTTGCACGGGCGGAGGATGACCTGGGGGCGGCGCCCGCCGCGGCCTGGCTGGCTTTGCCCGACGGCGGTTTCGAGCAGTCCGTGGACGGCTCTCCCGCGGGCTGGAACGTCAGCGGATCCTTCGCTATCCTGGAGGAGGGCCCGCCCGAGGGCCGCCGCCATATCGTTTTCCGGAGCGGCGGGGAAGCCTTCCAGTTGCAGCGCGACGACATTCCCGTGGCGGGCAACCGGCCGCATTGCCTGTCCCTCTGGGTCCGGTCTACCGAGCCCCTGCGCGCGCGCCTCACGGCCCTGGACGTGCCGGATTTGTATGGCCAGGTCGAGAACCTGTGGATTCCCCCGACCGACGGGCGCTGGCAGCGGCTGAGCCTCTACTTCCGTCCCCTCCATGGCGCCACGCGCGCCCGGCTGCAATTCGAGCCGGAGGCGGCCGAATGGGCGGAGGTGGCGCTGGATGATGTGCGCCTGCGCCTGGCAACTGAGGAGGAGTTCGCGGCCGTCTATGCGCGCTGGCGGGCCAGCTTTCCGGCGCGAGATCTGCGCCCGCGGCCGACCGACGGGCGCAACCTGGCTCTGACGATCCGGAAGCTGGAGCATGGCTTTGACCCCGAGCGCCCGTTCCGCATCTGGGCCATTGGCTCGAGCTATGTCAACCTGCTCGGCATGGGCGAGCCCATCCGGCAGGCGATCTACCAACGTTTCGGAACCACGCCCGAAGTCGTCTACCGCAAGCATGTCGGCTCGGCGGTTGCCTACCAGTTCATTCGCGGGTGGTTCAACCACCAGGTCCTGGCCGACCAGCCCGACCTCGTGCTCATCTACGCCCTGGGCCAGGCTGACGACCTCGAGCGCCTGATTCGCGACATCCGCCGCCAGACGACCGCCGATATCATCGTGCCCAGCATCCACTGGCGTTTGCGCGAGGCCGCCTTCTGGGGCGACAACGAACAAGCTCAGGGGCAGGATATCCCCGCCCTCCGCGCGCTGTGTGAACGGTACGGCGTCGAGTTTGTCGAAAATCGCCGGGAATGGGCGGCGTTTATGGCCGAGCAGGGGTGGGCGGTCGAGGTCAACCCGGCCCAATTGCTGGCCGATGGCGTTCACCAGAGCGCCCTGGGCGCGTTGGTGATCAATGAGAACATCGCCCGGCATTTCCAGGCGCCGGAGCAATTCGCGTATGATCCCGCCGAACGGGAGCGGCGGCTGCAGGCTGTCCGTCCCCGTTCGATCCGGACGGTCGAGACCATCGAGACCGCGGGCACCTGGCGCGAGGCGGATGGCGCCCTTGTGACCGATGAGGCCGGCGCCACGCTCACAATCCGTTTTCAGGGCAACCGCGTGGACTTGATCGGCGACGGCTGTGCCGACGGCGGGTCGGCTGCGGTCACGGTCAACGGCCGTCCGGCCGCCGAGGCCCCGGCGTGTTTCGTGGGCTATATCCGGCCCGGCCCGGACAATTTCCGGCCGACCCAGGCCGAACGGGGAGATTTTGCGCCCCACGGCATCGAGTTGGGCGTCGGGGTCGTTCCCCAGGATTGGACGATCCGCATGGTGGACGACGCCGGCCATTATGAACTGGTGGGGTCGGTCACCGGCTTTGACGGTCGGGGCTCGAATCAGGAAGCGTTCACCAGCAACTCGGGCCAGATCGTTGTGCCGGCTGACCTGTGGCGCTACGCGACGGCGCCGCGGCAATGGGGGACGCGCGGCATCATGGAGCCGGGCGTCTCCGTGAATCGCCCGGGCGACACGTTCACCTTTTCGGTGACCCGGCCGGTCAGGGAGCAGGTGTCGTTCCACGACCCCGCCGGACGAACGTTCCGGGCCGGGCTGGCGCTGAACTTGCCCAACGGTGTGCACGAAATCACCCTCACCGCCGCGGGCGACGGCTTGCTTTCGATCCGGGCCTTTGATATTTACGAGCCCCCCGACCCGGAGAAGGCCGGCCAAGAGAACGGTGATTCCATGAACATGCAGCAGGAAGAGGACACAATGAGTAAGCCGGAAGTCATTGCCACAGCGCCCTGCGCGGCAGGCGTCGCTGTTGATTCCGCCGAGCCTCTTTATGCATTCGATTTCGCCACGGCGCCGGAGCAGGCGGGCTGGGTACTCAAGCCCGCCGGCGCAGCGCCGGGCGAGTTGGTCTACCGGCCCTCGGAGGGCTATTACGAGAGCAAGGGCGGCACATGGACGAGCCCGAAAATCCCCTGCATGGATAATCCTTTTCAGTATTATACGCTGGTTTTTGAGAGTCAGGCGGCGGCCGGGGGCTATTATGCGATCTTTTACCAGGACGCCGACGGCCAGGAAATCGTCTCGGATGTATACGGTTCGGTGGAACCATCCGCGGCCTGGCGCGCCAACGAAGTCTGTTTCCGGGGGCGCGAAGGCGCGGTGACCTTCACCCTCAACTTCATCAGCCATCAACCGGTGGCGATTCGGAACCTGGCGGTGGTTCCCGTGGATGGCGTCGCCGTGGCCGCGTGGGCCGACCGGTTGTACGCCACCCTGCCGCCCTTGCAGGACACGACCGCGGCCAGCCCTTGGGCGCTGCTGCCCGCAACCCGCGCCCGACTGACGAGCGGCGCCCCCGTGCGGGTCGTCATGCTCGGAGACTCGATCGTCAACGATACGAACAACGGGCTTTGGGAGGCGCTGGTCATGCGCCTGTATCCGCGCGCCAACCTGCAGGTGATCCCCTCCGTGCGCGGCGCGACGGGGTGCTGGTATTATCAGGATCCAGAAGTGTTTCAGAACTACGTGGTCAACCAGGGGCCGGATCTGTTGCTGATCGGCGGCATATCCCACCGCCAGGATGCGGCCGCCGTGCGCGCCGTGATTCGCTTGACCCGCACCCGCCTGTCGGCCTGCGAAATGCTCCTGATGTCCGGTCCCATGGGACCCGACTGGCGGCAAGTGGATCCGGCGCAGCCGGCCGCGTCCCTGGCCGCGCAGGTTGGCGAGCCCGCCCGGGAATTCAGCGCCGCGCTGTGCGCTCTGGCCGCGGAGGAGCACGTTGCCTTTCTCGATATGCACAAGATCTGGCATGAGTACCTGGGCGCTTCCGGCCGTCCGTTCCAATGGTTCCACCGCGACCGCGTCCATGCCAATGACCGGGGCAAACAGATTCTCGCCCGCATTCTTGAACGGTTCTTTCAACCCCCAGGAGACAGACCATGAACTCGCAAGCCATATTCGGCGCCGAAATCCAGTACTTTCGCACAGATCCCCGCGATTGGCCCACCCTGCTGCAGCGGCTCAAGGATACGGGGCTGGGGTGCGTGACGACCTACGTGCAGTGGGGTACCCATCTGGTTGGTCCGCCGGATCGGAAACATCCGGCCGGCGTGCTGGATTTCGAGGGGCGGACGGATCCGCGGCGCAACCTGCTCCAGTTTCTCGACCTGGTCCAGGCGTCGGGTCTGAACATGAACTTCCGCTGCGGGCCATTTTGTTGCAACGAGATGGTGCATGGCGGCTATCCTCCGTGGCTGGTCCTGGGCAATCCGGAGATGATGGTCTGGGACTGGCAGGACCGGACGACCCAAGGGTATTGGATCGGCCGCAAGGAAGGCTCGCAGCCGTCCTATCTACATCCGGTCTATCTCGAGTGGTGCCGCAAATGGCTGGCGGAGACCGGGCGCATCATCAAGCCGCGTCTGAAATCCAACGGCGGCTTCATCACCATGATCAACCTCGATAATGAGGTCAGCTACATTGTTCAGGATTCCTTGCTCGACAGTGACTACAACCCGGTCAATGTGGCCCCGGGCGGATTCTACCATCAGTTTCTCAAAGAGAAGTACGGAGCGCCCGGCCGGGTGCCCTACGGCCGCCGGTTCAAGTCCTTTGCCGAAATCGCGCCGCCGCGCGCGGTGCCGAACGAAATCGGGCGGGACTTCGCCTGGTATGCGGATTGGCTCGAGTTCAAGACCTGGTGCATGTGCCGCTACCTGGCCACGTTGCGCCGGATGCATGAAGACAATGGCGTGACCGAGGTCACCTTCATGACCAACTTCAATCCCCACCTGCCCGAGGGCGTGCCGACCCGGATGCCGGACTTCGAGCGGGCCGTCGGCCCGGGCGGTATCGTCGGCTATGACTTCTACCGGGGCGTGTTCCTCAGCTATTCAGGCTATCACTCGATGGCGCGCGTCCTCAAACTGATGAACGCCACGCTCAAGTACACCTGGTCGGCGGAATTCATGGCGGGCACCTGGAGGAAGAATCTGGGCGATCGGCGGGTGTCGGACGATCACATGCGCTTCATGGCGCGCTGCGCCCTGGCGCAGGGCTGCAAGGCGATTGACTGGTTCATGTTCCATGACCGCGACTGCTGGGGCGATGCGCCCGTCAGTTCCCATGGGCACCCCCGGCCCAGCCTCGAGGTGCTCCGGGAGACGCCGCGGCTTCTGTTCCAGGAGATCCGCGGTTGGGACGCGTTGGTTCCGCAAATGGACGTGGCCATCATCTACGACTTGCCGAGTCATCAGCATACCGCCATCGGCGATCCGAAACCCTGCGCCGACAACAATCTGCACGTGGGCGCGCCCGTCATGGATGCCGTGGACGCGGGCAAAGCCTCCCAGGAGTATCTCGGTTTGTTCCGGTTGGTGGAACTCAACGGCATGCAGGCCGCGGTGGTGGACCCGCTGCATGCCGCCACACCGCTCAAGCAGTACCCGGTGGCGTTTCTGCCCGGTTCGCCGGTGCTGGGACGGGCGACCCGCCAGGCGCTGGTGCGGTTCATCAAGGGCGGCGGCACTCTCGTGATGACCGGCCCCTGGCCCACCCGCGACGAAAACGGACGCGCCTGCGCCTTCCTGGGGCTGCCCAAAGCGGTGGCGTCCGCCCGGCTCGGCACGGGGCGCCTGATCTGGCGTCGGGAGTACGTGGGGCAGGACCAGCCTGAAGAGGAATCCCTGGCGGCGATCGCGCAAGTGGGCAAGTGGTTGGGCCGGATCCGGCCGCAGGTGCGGATCACGCCCGCTGAGCCGGTGTCCTGGGTGGATTTGAAGCCGGGCGGTGGCGGACACCACCGGCAAGACGAGGTCCGCAATCTTGGCTCGGCCATCCTCCAGCGCAGCCGCACCGAGCAGGTGCTGTTCGTTCTGAATCACTACATTGAAGCCGCGCGGTTTGCGCTGCACCTCCGGGCGGTCCGTTCAGGTACGCTGATTGATCTGGATACCCAGGCGCGCATTCCCATCCGGCGCGGACGCTGCGTGGTGGATGTGGACCGCAAATCGGCCGCGATCTTCCGGGTGGCGGGGGCGGCGGCGCCTGACGCGGCGCCACGGTGAGCGCCGGGGGTGACCCTGCCGATGGGGCGGGGCGGAAGAGGCCTGGCATCGGGGAACTGATTCGGCACGTCGAGACGCTGAGCGGTCACACCTTGAACGCGGACGAAGGCGTTCAGCATGGCCTGGCCAACCGCGA
The DNA here is from genome assembly GCA_021734645.1 of Fidelibacterota bacterium. GTDB lineage: Bacteria > Verrucomicrobiota > Kiritimatiellia > JAIPIQ01 > JAIPIQ01 > JAIPIQ01. Next base: position 7,424 of record JAIPIQ010000046.1, read on the forward strand.
ACTGCGAGGCGTCACCGTGGCTTGGATGGCGTCGCCGGATGCCATCCGGGCCGCGGGAGAGGCCGGGCACGAGTTGTTGATCGCGCACGAGAGCTTGTACTACCCCTACGACGTTCTGCAGATGCCGCAGCCGCCCGCCGACTGGCGGGACTGGGCGGTCAATCAGCGTCGGCGGTCACTGCTCGATCAATATCGTCTGTCGGTTCTCCGGTTGCACGGTTCGGTAGACGAAATCTGCATTTTCACAACTTTTGCCGATCGGCTGGGCCTGGGGACGCCGGTTTATGATCAGGGATTCATCAAGATCTATGAAATCCCGGCTTGCCAACTGGGTGCATTGGTGGAGCGGGTCAAGAGTCGCATGGGCATGCCCTATGTGCGGGTCGCCGCGGGTGGGGATCTGACACGCACGGTATCGCGGATCGGGCTCCCGTGGGGTGGCATGGGACTGTTCGTCAATGTCGCGTATATGCAGCAGTTGGTTGCGCAGCATTGCGATGTGTTCATTGCGGGCGAATCGGACAATTACGGCTTTCGCTTTGCCGTAGAGAGCGGCATTCCGATGATTGAGACCAGTCATGAACTCAGCGAGAATCCGGGCCTGCGTCATTTTGTGGCAGGCTTGGCCGCGCGCTTTCCCGGGGTCCGCTTCAGCTTTTACGAGAACGATTGCGTCTGGCATGTGGCATGAATCGCGGCCCAAAAGATGAGGGCCGCGCGGATGGGTATGCAGCGGGCCGTACCGCAACGAAGCGACAGGAGGTAACGGATGGACGAACTGGACAAAGGGCTGGGACTGAACATAACGGTCACGGGCGCCGCGCGGGACGCGGCGCTCGAAGCGTTTCACCGCCAATTGGCGGACTGGGGCCTGGCCATGCCGCCGGTCGAACCCCTGGTGCTGGATTTCGGTCTGGGGGCCTTTGCGGAGACCGGCCTGATCGAATATTGGGTTGCCAACGAAGCCCAGGCCGGCTATTGCGGCAAATTCCTGTTTGTCTTCGATGGCCAGACCTGTCCGCGGCATCGCCACGCGCTTAAGCATGAAACGTTTTTCGTGGTCAAGGGGCGGGTGCGCATGCAGACCGGGGCGCGGACCTTTGAAATGCAGGCTGGCGATGTGCTGCCCGTGGCGCCGGGCCACTTCCACCGTTTCACCGGGCTGGGTCCGGCCCTGCTGCTCGAGCTGTCCACCCCCTGCCAGATTGCCGATAACGATTTTGAAAACCCGGCCATTCCCATCAACCGCTCTGTTGAGCCCGAAAAAGGGGCCGGGCGATCAAAGTCGGAAAGGGAGAGGCCCGGGTTAGGCAGGAACCGACTTGATCGCCCGGCAAAATGTTTTCAATTTACTCTATTGCTTCGTCAACTTGCTCTTGCTTTCTGTCACTGAATGTCCTCCCCGGCAACTCCGGGTAAATAACTGTTAGCAATAAGCGTGCCAAGCAGGCGGAAGTCATTGATTTACTTGGCTTTTTTACAGGCTGGCGCACTACAGTCTCGCAATTTCGCGAAGTTGAGTGAAGGCAGGGGCAGCTCGCCCGACCTAGTCCTCATTTCAGGCCCTGAAGCAGGGATGCCGAGCGTTCCTGAATAATGCCAGCCACACGTTCTGCCATGGCGGGGTCGTTGGCGGCGCTCAGTACGGTCGCGCTCGGCAGTTTCTCGATGCACTTGCCGCACAGGCCCACGATCCGTTCACGCGGCATGGGCCAACCCACGCGGGACTCCTGGGCCATTTTCCGCCAGTGTGCGGGCGTGATTGTCTCGATGGATTCGCTCGGCCCGATCTTCATGGCCGGGGTCTTGGAGAGTTCCGGCAAGCCAGTGTGCAGACCAGATCATAGAACGGGTCAGGCGCGGGCCGGTAGCCCGGCGCCTGACCCTCTTGTGGGCTTCCTGTTTGCGGTCCTACTGAAACGTCTTCGTCGCCGCGTTCATTGAAGAAGACCGGAAGGTGACCTTCTTGATCGGCATCTTGTCCTTGAGCAGCTCGTAGAAGAGCTCGCAAAGATTCTCACAGGTGGACACTTTCTTGGTCACAACGATCCTGTATTCCGGGTATGACCAAGCCAGCGGATGGTCTATCTTTTTCAGCGGAACACAATTTGTCGGGTCGTTGTTGATGCCTTCCTTCTTATATACGGCAATGACCGCTTCCAGCAGCGGGTCGCCTTCCTGGAACAATGTCGCATGGTGGAAATGGTCACACACTTCCCAGGCCTTCTTGAATCCATCCTTGCAGGCGTGTGCGAACCCCGTGACCGGGTCCACGGCGCCTTCCAGTTCGATACAGAGAAGGCCGGAGTGCCCGTGAAGGTGCTTGGCTTCCCTCGGCCATTTCATGAACCTGTGCGCGTACTGGAAGTCGAGGTTTACGATTGATGTGTACTTGTCGTTTGACATGACTGACTCCTATTCTGTTTCAAGGTTAACTGACTGATTCACTTTCTTACATTATACAAACTGAACTCACGCCTACTGGTTTTCTACTCCACGCCCACCTCCTTTCACTTTGTGGCCGCACTGCCGGGGAGATTCGCGGCAACTCCACGAACACGTTTCTCGACCTGTTCGCTTGTCATCACCCGCAAAAGTCCTCTCGTAATTGTTACTATTTAGGAAATATACACCATCTTGTGGCGGTCTGCAAGCCTGTTTTCGATAATTCGGCGGACGAGGTCGGCAGCGCCGGCAACCGACCCGAGCATCCGTCCGAAGTCGGTGCATCGTGATGGCGCACTTTTCGAGTGCGTTTTTCGAGCTTGACGGCCAGACGGCGCTCAGGTAGCATGCGCTTATCATGAAGACGCGCTTTCAGCTCGGTACCCCCGGGCGGGTGTTCATGTCGCTTGAAAAGCGATGTCTGATCAATTATATCCGCGGAGACAGACCATGAAAACGCGCTGGTGCAGGATCGGAATGTTCGTTGCCTGGCTGCTTTCGTTATCCGCGACGGCGACCGAACAGAGCGGAAATGGATGGATTGTCCGCAAGGAATCCAAGGAAACATTGGCGGAGAGCGACGGGGTCGTCTACTATACGGTCTTCATTCAACGCACGGGCGCGAATGTCGGTAACGTGGTGATCGTGGACGTGCGGGATAGAACCGGAACCACGGGGTACGAATGGTTCAGTTCACCACCCGACGACGGCGGCGGCACGGCGAATTTTGCGGCGTGGAGCCGGACCATGAACCAGGGCGATACGTTCAGCGTGATGTACGGTGTGTATGTCGGCTCCGGGCTGGCGCCCGGAACGCCCATCAAAAACTATGTGATGGTGGATACGGAGCCATACAGCGAGGAGGCGCACCTTTCGGTGGATCATTTCCTTGTTGTGGGCGGGGGCAACCAGACCCGGACGGCCAACCGCGGTTGCGGGAAGGCCAACGAGCCGGTCGCCACGGGTACGGGGGAGTTTTTCCTTCCCCCGGTTACGGATTTGGATCTCGGCGGTCCATTGCCCCTGCGGTTCACGCGGTGGTACGGTTCGCGGTTGAACGATCCGGGCATTGATTTGATCGGCAGCGCGCTGGGGGTCGGTTGGATGCACCCCTTCGAATCCCGCGCCATCCACAACGGCTTTTTCGAACGCACGCTGCGCGTGGTCCTGCCGGGCGGTAAGATCGCGAGTTTGACGGAGGTCTATGGCGGCGACGGCGGTTGGGCACGCTCCTACGAACAGGAAGAGGTGGCCTACCAGGGCAAGGAGGACGGCCGGAGCTTCTGGCTCCTGGATCCTGAATCCGAACGGCTATACCGTTTTGATGCGCCGCCCAATGCCTGGGGCAGCACGAACCGATTGCGGGAAATCATGGACCGCAACGGCAACTCGCTGGTGTTGCAGCACCGAGCCGATGGCCGGGTGACAAACGTCGTGGACGGTCTCGGGCGGAGCCTCGGCTTCACGTACACCGCCGCCACCAATCTCCTCGCGGTCGGCGATGGCACGCGAACGGTCGGCTTCGGCTGCGATCCGCAGGGCACGGTCGTCCGCGTGACGAACGCGCTGGGCCAGGTCACCCGCTACCACTATGACCCGGTGAACTCCCACTCCAACGGGCAGGGGGCGCTGATGACGGCCGTCGAGTCTCCTCGTGGAAACGTGCCTTACGAGCAGACCTACAATGCGAACGGGCAGGTGGTCTCCCAGACGAGCGCCTATGGCGGCACATCCACGTTTACCTACACCAGCACCGTCTATGGCCAGACGACGCAGATTGACGATCCGCAAGGCACGTTGGTTCACAACCACCTTACCTATGCTCGGGCCACCAACCTGGCCGACCAGGCGGGAAACGGGTTCGGCATTTCCTACCAGACGCCCCGGAACCTGCCGACGCTCATCCGCGATCGCCGCGGCCATCCAACGGTGTTCCGGTACGATTTGGCCAGCCGCCAGCTCACCAACGTGGTGCACCGCGACGGCACGACGTCCACCTACAGCTACGTCACCACCACGCAGGTTTTCACCAACCGCGAAACCGGAACGGATACCGTCTCCTTCGATTTCCTGGATTTGCACGCCATCCGCCATCCGGACGGGAGCACGGAAGCATTTCAGCGCGACGGCCGTGGAAACGTCACGGGCTACGTGGACCGCGCGGGAGCGGTTTGGGCCACCACGTTCAACGAGCGCGGCCAGCCACTGTCGGTTACCCGTCCCGGCGGCGGCGTTCTAACCTCCACCTACAACGCCGACGGCACCCTGGCCAGCGAGACGGACAGTGATACCGGCCTCACCGCCTATGCCTATGACGCGTTGCGCCGCCGCATCCGCACAACACGTCCCGGCGGCGGGGATACGGCCATAGCCTATGATGCCCGGGATCGGATCGTGGCCGTCACCAACGCCTCCGGCGGGGTGGCGCGCTTCCTGCACGACGCCAACGACCTGCGCTCCAACGCGACGGACCCCGTGGGCTACGCGATCCAACGGCAATACGACCTGATGAACCGCATCACCAACCGTGCCGACAGCATCGGCCCGCTGTTGACCGTCGTGTACGACAACATGAGCCGCCCGGTCATCGAAGGCGCCCCGGCGGGAACGAACTACTATGGCTATGACGAGCGCGGATGGATCACGAACCAAACGCGCGCGGGCCGCTCCTGGTCGTGGATTTATGATCCGGAAGGGAACATCGCGGAAATCCTCTCGCCGCTCGGAAATCGCACAACCTACCAGCGGGACCCGATGGGGCGGATCACGAATGCCGTCGGCCCCCTGATGGAATCCCGGACCCTGGTCTATGACCGTATGGGACGGCGGGTCCAGGTCACGGATCCGAATAGGAACGTCACCCGGTTCGCCTATGATGGGGCTGGCCGTCTGGTGGCCGTCACGAACGCGCTCGGGGCTGTCGCCCGTACCGAATACAACCCCGACGGCCAAGTCGCGCGAGCGACCGATTTCGAGGGCATTGCCGTCTCGTTCGGCTATACGCCCATGGGCCGCCTGGCAGCCATCACGAATATTCTTGGCGAAGTCACGCGCTACTCGTATGACGCCGCTGGGCGAATCGCCGCGATTGACTTCCCGGACGGCACGCGGGAAACCCGCACCCACGACGTGGCGGGGCGCGTGCGCACCCGAATGGACCGCGGCACGAACATCTGGTCCTATGGGTACGATCTGCGCGGGGATTTGGTGGCGGCGACGAATCCCGCGGGTGGCGTAACCGTTTATACCTACCGTCTCGACGGGTTGCCGGAAACCGTCGCGGACACCGATGGGGGACCGGTCAGCAACCGGTACGATGCGGCGCGCCGCCTGGTCGAGACCATCCTGCCGGACGGCGCCTCGATGCGGTATGAATACAATGCGCATGGCGAAGTGTCGGCCTTTACCGATGCCAACGGGAACCGTACGGAATACGCCTACGACGCCGAGGGGCGGGTGCTGTCGGAAACGGATGCGGATGGCCATGCCATGCACTTCGCCTATGATGCCTCCGGACGGATCACCAATCTGACCGATCGCGCCGGCGACCCGACCCGCTTTGAATACGATGCGGGCGGACGGCGCACCGCGGTCGTGGATGCCACGGGGTTGCGCATTGAGTACGGGTTCAATGCCCTGGACCGGATGACGACCGCGACACGCGGCGGCCGGACCTGGACGCGGGCCTACGACCAAGCCGGCCGCCTGACTGCGCATACAACGCCAATGGGCCGGACCACCACGTTCCGCTACGATGCCGCCGGTCGTTCCGCGGGGCAGGGCGATCCCATGGGCCGCACCAACGTCGTCGCGCGCGATGCCATGGGGCGGATCACGGGCATCACGGATCCCGCCGGGCGCGAACGGACGTTTGCCTACGACGCGCGCGGCCTGCTGGTTTCGGCCGGCGGCACCGGACAGGCATCGGCCCGCTATCAACGGGATGCGCTCGGGAACGTGACGCGGATCACCGATCCGAATACCAACGATTGGACCTTCACCTATTCCCCGATGGGGGCGCGGACCGGGCAAACCGACCCACTGGCGCGCACGCTGACCTTGGCCCGCAACGCGCGCGGACAGATCATCGAGGCGACCCACCCGGACGCCGTCCTTCAAACCCTGCAGTACGATCCCTCCGGAAACCTGACGGGGACCGTCTATTCGACCGGACTGACCCTGGGGTATGCCTACGATGTCCACAACCGCCTGGTGGGCGCGGACGGCGTCGCGCTGGAACGGGACCCCGAGGGGCGCATCACCAATACGGTTTCCACGGCCGACGGGCGCGCATTCGGGGCGGCCTATGATGCCGCCGGGCGCCTGACGGCGCTGACGTACGACGGCGTCATGACGGTGAATTACGTCTACAACCCCACGAACGGCCTGCTCGAGACCGTGTCGGATTCGTTGAGCGGCGCATCCGTGAACTACGCCTACGACGCCGACGGTCGCGTGCTGGGCCTCACGCGCGGCAACGGGCAGCACGTGACGTACACCTACGATCCGGCGTCCCGCACCACCCGGATCCAGGACGGGACGCTCATTGATGTGCAGTTCGAGTACGAGGCCGGCGGGCGCTTGACAGCCGAGGAAGGAACCTGGCCGCTGAGCGCCGACGCCGGGCTCGCAGGCGCCACAACCACGTTTGCCTACGATGCCGCCGCGCAAGTGGCCTCTCCCGGTCATACCTACGATCCGCGGGGACGGTGCACCGCCGCCCCTGGGAAAGCCTATGCCTGGGATGCCGCCTCGCGCCTCGTGGCGGCGGACGGGGTTGCGCTGGCCTACGACGGGTTTGACGAGACGGTCACGCGCACGGAGGGCGGCGTGGTCCACCGCTATTATTACAACCGCGCGCTGATTCCCGCGTCCATCGTGTCCGAGCGCAACGAGACCACCGGCCAGGACGTGCGCCATTACGTGTGGTCGCCCGGCGGTCTGCTGCTCTATGCCATTGACGTCGCATCGGGCTATAAGCCGCGCTATTACCATTTCGACCGCAACGGCTCGACGCTGGCCCTGACGGACGAGAATGGCGACCGGACCGATGCCTATGCCTATACCCCCTTCGGCCGGTTGGTCCGGCGGCAGGGGACCTCGACCCAGCCTTTCACGTTCATCGGGCAATACGGCATCCGCCAGCAGGACGCCGACGGGGTTTTGTACCAGATGCGCGCGCGCTACTAC
>JAIPIQ010000047.1 GCA_021734645.1 Fidelibacterota bacterium
CCCTTGCTCGGATACGCTTACGCGAGGGCCTTCCATCGAAGCCCATCCGAGAAATCGCTCAAGAGCAGAACCAACATCCCGCCCCCCCTCCAGAGATTCGAGTGTAGGAGTACGTGTACGAGTACGGATTTCTTCCCTCATCCTGCGCGCCCTCGCGCCAATCCCCGCGAAGCACCGGCGGCCGGATCTGCGATTCAGGGCGGGCAATGAGGAGCGGCGAGAGCGTTCATCCCCACGAACTCTTACACCTACTCCTACACACCTATCTTTCCATTCATTCCGCACATTACGCAGTAAATGATCCCCACACAAACCCGAAGGACCTTGGAGGCGCTTCCGAGTTTCTGTGGGGACAATTCTATTCATTTCTTCCGAGAAGATCAGAGACGCGTCGACCTTCGGCGCAAGGCGGTGAAGCGGATCGCGTAAGCGTATCCGAGCAAGGGGGGCGATCAAGTGTGCGAGCCAAAGTGTGGGGACGAAGTGGGCTCCCGTGCCCCCCGGCTCGATGAAGTTCACGGCAAAGATTACGATGGAGTTATACCGTCGGAGTTTACGAGGCAGTTCACGAAGCAGTTCGTGCGCTGCCCACTCTTAATCGCTACTCTTAACCGTCGACACTTAATCGCCACCCTTGCTCGGATACGCTTACGCGATAGCCTTCCATCGAAACCCATCCGAGGAATCGCTCAAGAGCAGAACCAACATCCCGCCCCCTGGCCGTACATCGGTTTTGTCCTGTTTGTGATCGGCCAGGCCTACAAGGAATTCGAAAAACGTGTAGGCGCCGTCTCTTCGCCCAAGGGAGCCAAAACTGAGCTGGCTGAAGCCGCTATCCAGAAAATGACAGCACCTTTCACCCTGTCGGAACTTGAAGCAAAATGCCCCGGCGTGAGTCGCGATACGATGCGCAAGGTGCTGAAAGACAAAAGTCCTAATAGGAATTGCGAGGACCTGCGTTTCCCATCTCCTCCCACTTCACGAGTTGACGCTCCGCTTCGTCAAATTCGCGCTCCCCGCCTGCATCGTGGCCCTGGACTTGGCCTGGGGAGGTAGGGGTGTCCTGCTCGGGCACTCGGGCTGTGGGTGCTGGTCGCCGGGATTGACGCGCGGGGTGGTTTTGGTATCCTGCTGGGCAGTGGGCGACAAGGAGCAGGAAGAGCCAATGACCATGAACGACGGACAACTGAACTGGATTACGGGGTTCATCTGGAATATTGCGGATGATGTGCTGCGGGATGTGTATGTCCGGGGCAAGTATCGGGTCCCTGCAGTTGTTCATTTTTCCGCCGCCTTGTTGTTTGCCGTAACACTGCCCGTCCCTTGTCGGTCAGCCGGTATTTCTGGAGTAGTGCGGCACGTTGGGGTTCTTGAACTCGACCCGGTCGGTATAGATCATCATCGTGGCTGGGGCGGCGCTGGTGTACTCCCGGTGGGCAATGATGTTGGCGACCAGTTGCGGCATATCTCATCGTCGAGAATCTGGTTGAGATCCGTGCGGGCGGCGAAGCCTATCTGCATCAGTTGCTTGGCCTCTTGCAGCTCGGGGATCAAATGTGTCTGTCGCATTCTCTCGAAATCCGCGAGCCCCGGCATGGTCTTTTCTTATGGCCAATTCTCGGTCCGGTCCGGACGGAGCCGGACCCTCCAATGCGGGCTTTCAGCCGAATATCGTGATGGAGGGACGACCTCCGTGTCGTCCGACAGCCCGAATTAGGGCAAAGGGGAAGACCATGCGAGCGACGGTGGGTGCGCAACAAACAGCTGTCGCGAGCCTTGTCGTGAGCTTTGTCGGTGCGGTAATGCTTCTTCTCTTACGGAGGATTGTGTTGTTGATTCCCCGATGCCGACAAAGCTCACGACAAGGCTGGCGACGAAGTAAGACCGTGACAGACCACTGTCCCCCCTGTGTCCCCCTCCTACGCGAGGATCCCTGAGATTCGAGTGTACGAGTACGGATTTCTTCGCGCCTCCTGCGCGCGCGCTCTCTCTCAATCCCCGCTGTGCCGTTGTCGGGTCAGCGGTTCAGAGGCGCAGGCCGCGGTCGCGACGGCTGGGTCGCGCGGACCGACCTACTCGTAGCAGTAGCTGTAGCTTTCGCCCTTGAGCCGGTTGTGGTCCACCGGGAGCAGTTGCGCGTGCCCGTCGGCGAACAGGAGATTCCAGTATTGCCGGCCTTGCTCGGTTCGGTGCCAGGACGTGGAGTACAGGCCCCATACCATGCTGTTCGCGCCGTGATCGGCCAGTACTACGAAAAGGCTGGGCAGGCGCACCCGGATGAAGGCGATCGACCGGCCGGATTTGTCAACCACGCTATTTGGCATGAGGGGATTCGTGTTGGACCCGTAGGCGCTGCCGCTCCGGTGGTACAATACGGTGCCCTCGTCGCTGGGGCAGCGCGCCACGAGGCAGGGATCGTCCGGCTGGTAGACGTTGACGTAGGGGTTGAGATGCCGCAGATCGGCGGTCAGCCGGTCGTAGGGACTGACCTCGCCGGCTTTCCCCGTCCACGTAAAGACGCTGTTGAACAATCCCGGCACGGCCTTGGGCGGAAACATGCCTTTGTTTTCCTGGCCGTACTGGGTTAACGCCATCCCGTACTGCCGCAGGTTCGAGGCGCACTGGATGGTACGAGCCGATTGCAGCGCCTTGCGCAGGTTGGGAAAGATGAGGGCCATCAGGAACCCCAGGATGGCGATCACCACCAGCAACTCGACCAGCGTGAACCCCGGGCGGCGGTGTGGAACCGGGGCCTGGCGCGCGGCGCACACGTGCCCCTTTCCCGGAGCAGCCGGGGCTGGCGTTGGGCGCGCCTGGCGAAAATGCGTTCCGGCCTCAAGTGAACCTTCTCCGTGATTTGGTCCGCCGGCAGGGGCATGACATCGGCTTGTACCACCAAGAGCGTCCATTTTTTCACCTAGTATCGGGTTGACATTATTATCATATAATATATGCTTGCCCTGTAGTCAAGACGGAAAGCGCGCTTTTTATCGGCCTCTTCAAATAGTCTTTTATTACAGGAATAGTTGATAGATGCGATGCCGGGTCGGAATTCCGGCCAAGACGGTGTGCGGTATAAGATATGATGAATAGCATGTAGGGAGACGGGTATGACAGCCACGCCAAGAGAAGTGATGTATCAGACGCTGGCCTGCGAGGGGCCCGCGCGGGCGCCGCGCCAGTTGTGGGCGTTGCCCTGGCCGGCCCTGCACCACCCGGCGGCGTTGCGGGCGATCCGGGCGGCGTATCCGGACGATATCGGGGCTCCGCCGGTGACGCTCGGCGTGCCGTACCGGCGGAAGCAGGGGGATCCGCACGCGGTCGGGACGGCGACCGATGCGTGGGGCTGCGTGTTCGTGAACATCCAGCAGGGGATCATCGGGGAGGTGCGCGATCCGATCGTCAGGGACTGGGCTGCCGATCGCGCGCGCGTGCATATCCCGAGGGAGGAACTGACGTTCGACGCGGACGCAGTCAACCGCTTCTGTGACGAAAGCGACCTGTTCCTCATGGCCGCGTGCTGTCCGCGCCCGTTCGAGCAGCTCCAGTTCATCATGGGCACGGCGGCGCTGTACATGGAACTGATGGAGCCGAGCGCGGCTTTTCAAGCATTCCTGCGGGAAATGCACGGGTTCTACTGCGAGCTGGCTGAGCGCTGGATGAAGGAGACGCGCGTGGATGCGCTCTTCTTCATGGACGACTGGGGCTCGCAGCAGGACCTGCTGATCAGCCCTTCATTATGGTGCGACGTCTTCAAGCCGCTCTACCGCGATTACATTGATATCGCCCACGCGCACGGCAAGAAAGCCTTTATGCATTCCGACGGTCAGATTCTGAAGATCTATCCCCACCTTGTGGAACTGGGCGTGGACGCGCTCAACTCCCAGATCTTCTGCATGGGCATCGAAAACCTTGAACCGTTCGCCGGCCACATCACCTTCTGGGGGGAGATGGACCGCCAGCAGTTGCTGGTGCATGCGACCCCGGAGGAGATCGCCACGGCCGTGGAGCGCGTGCACCGGATCCTCTGGCGCAACGGCGGCTGCATCGCCCAGTGCGAGTTCGGCCTCGGCGCCCGGCCCGAGAACGTGCGCCAGGTCTTCGCTTCCTGGGACCGGCTCACGGCGCGGCCCGCGCAGGCATGAGCGCCCCGCCCGCCCGCCGCGGCAGGCAAGATGAGAGCATGGCACGCCAGGCAGGCCATCTTGCCCCTGAAGCGCTAATTATCATACCATAATGGCGCGGAAGATCGGCCAGGCGCGAGATGGGCGGCAAGTATCCGGGGCGGGGGCAGCCTGCGGGCAAGGGGTGGCAGGCGCCGGGAGCAGAGGCGCGTCGCCGATTGACTGGCGCATACCATGGGCATGGGGCACCGCCCGGCCGCGCCGCGCGCCGAGCGCGCGGATGCCGCCCGATGGCCCCCGCCAACCGGGGGCGAAAAAAGTTTAATTTTTTGCTTGCAAACTTGTGGCGGCATGATTTATATGATGATTGACAGCTCAAGGTGGGCTGTTCAGATGCCGAAGATCGGTGGCAGAAGGAGAGCGACATGAAGAGGATAGCGGTAACGATGGGCCTGATGCTTCTTTTCGGAGCGGGTGCGGCGCGGGCCGATTTGGTGATGTACTTCTCATTCGATCAAGCGACGATGATCGACGACGACGGTGCTCAGAAGACGATCACGGCGGACATCGGGTCGGACGGGACGATCGAGGCCAATGCGGGGGACTTGGCCAACAAGTCCGTGTCGGGAAAATTCGGGAACGCGGTGACGCTCGACGGCAACGACTACGTCAATCTCAGCGCCAATGTCGCGACGATCGGCTCGCTGACAACCGGCAGTATCGCGTTCTGGTTCAAGACGACGGGCGGGTTTGGAACGTTCCTATCCGGCTCGGATGCATCCGATGCTTCCAGCGAGATTCGGGTGTTTCCTTGGGATACCAGCGGCAGGCTCGCCTACGAATCGCGAAACGACGCAACCACACTCTTCCGCCAGATAACCCCTGCCGTGCCTCCCGGAGTTAAATATAATGACGGTGAATGGCATCATATTACGGCAATATCAAAAGCCTCTGGCAATGAGCTCTACGTCAATGGCACACTGACGGGTGTAACGTCGGTTGCCGGGAATTCCTTTTTAAGCGCTGTTGAAGGTCTCGACACCTTGCTGGTGGGTGCAGCCCGTGGAACCGGGGAGAAATGGTTCTACACCGGCGCCATTGATGAACTTGGCATTTGGGACCATGCGTTGTCGCAGAGCGAGATCGACGCCTTACAGACCGGGGCGATTCCGGAGCCGACGACGGGTGTCTTCCTGTTCCTGGGCGCCCTGCTGCTGCGTTTCGTCCGCTGGCGGCGGTGAAGCAACCCGCAGTGTATGCGAGAAGACGCCGGACGCGGTCCGGCGTCTTCTTCTTTCAGACCTGGTTGCATCCGGAAGATGGGATTGACCCGCGATGAGGGGTTGTGAATGAAACCGATGAAGCCGGAACAGATCCGGGGAAACTGGGCCACGCTGCTGTTGGCCTGGAATGAGCATGGCGCGCTCGATCTGCCGCGCGTCGCGGTTGAGATCGCCCGTGTGCCCGCCTTTGACGCCAATGGGATTTACGGCTTCGGCTCGGCCGGCGAGTTTCACGTTACATGATAAACAAAGAAAGGGCGGACGCATGGCGGCCAACGGAAAAGATTTAATGACGGATCAGGTCACGGAGAAAATCCGGAATTTGATCATTGATCAAGGTTTGACGGAGGGGGATCGGCTTCCGACGGAACTGGAGTTGACGCAGATGTTCGGCGTCAGCCGGATCGTCGTGCGCGAGGCGATCAAATCGCTTTCCTTCCTGGGGATTCTGGATACCAAGCCTCGGCGGGGGACGGTGGTCGGGGCGTTGGACATGGAGCGGCTGGGGCGGTGCCTGAGTTTTCACGGCGCGGTGACGAACTACCCCCGGTCCGAAATCCTGGAAGCCCGCATTGCCATCGAGGTCAGCCATCTGGAGTTGGTGGCCGAGCGGCTCACGGAGGATGCCACTGCTCGGTTGATGAAACAGGTGGAGCGGCTTGAGCACGCGGCCGAGCACAACGACGCGCATGAGTTCAAGCGCCGCGACAGCGCGTATCACCGGATGCTGCTGGAAATCGGCGGCAATCCGATTCTGATGACCTTCTGCGACCTGCTGAAGCAGTACTTTCGGGACGACGCGCCCTTGCATATGTCGCAGGCGGAACTGTTCGTCGTGGTCCAGGAGCATCGTATGATCGTCGAAGCCCTGCAAGAAAAGAACCTGCCGCTGGCGCAGGGGATGCTGAAGCGGCATTTGAGCCGACCGATGCGGGATCTCCTGCGCGCCGAGGTGCAGCGCGAACCCAACGCTACAAATAGAAAGGACCTGTTGTGATCAAACCTTATCCGAGCCGTGTATTGCGCCTGCTGCGAGAGGGGCAGGACGTCCTCGTCCATAAGATGAACCTGACTGATCCGAAGGGCGCGGAAATCGCCGCCTTGTGCGGCGTTGACTGCCTGTGGCTCGACATGGAGCACGGCGGGCTTGATCTGGTTGTGCTGGAAAATCTGGTGCGGGCGGCCAAGCTGCATGGCGCCGATACGATGGTGCGCGTCCGCCGGGGATCCTACTCCGATCTGCTCAATCCGCTGGAGGCCGACGCGACGGGCATCATGGTTCCCCATGTGAAGACCGCCGCGGAGGCCCGGGAGATCGTGCGGACCGTCCGCTTCCAACCCGTCGGACGGCGCCCGCTGGACGGCGGGACGATTGACGGCATGTACACGATGATCCCGGTGGGGGAGTATCTCCGCCACGCCAATGAGGACCGTTTTGTTGTGCTGCAGATCGAGGATCCGGAGGCGATCGAAGAGCTCGAGGCGATCGCGGCGATCGAGGGGTACAATGCCCTGCTGTTGGGTCCGGGCGACATGTCGCACGGCCTCGGCGAGCCCGGGAATATGGATCATCCGGTGCTCAAGGATCTGCGCGTTCGTTTTCCGGACATCTGCCGGAAGCATGGCAAGGTTGCCGGCACGACGGGCGGAACCGCCCAGATTGCCGAGTTGCGCGGGCTGGGCTACCGGATCGTCGCCGTCAGCAGCGACATCGGCCCGATTATTCAGAGTTGCCGGGAAGCCGTGCGCGTGATGGGGGCCGGCTGAGCGCCCGGCCGCTCATGTTGAGGCGTGCAAGGTCTTGGCCGTCGCGCCGGCTAGGCCGCGCGGGAAGATCAGACTGAAGAGATAGCCCGCGAGCAGGGTGATCCCGACGCCGAAGACAATGGGCCAGGTGTAGCAGACGTGTTCGCCCGCGCGATTGACGAGGAAGTAGTTCATCCAGATCGCGGTGGCTGACCCCAGCGCGGTGCCGATTAGCACACCCGTGCTGTTCGCCCGTTTGGTGAGGATCCCCAGCAGAAAGACGCTCAGGACCGACCCGGAAAACAGGCCCAGCACCTGGAAGGCGACGCGGCTTATGTTCTCGGTTGCGGTGGCGTAGATGAAGACCGCGAACAGCGTGGTGAGCACCCCCCAGATCACCGTCCAGACCCGGGCCCAGAAGACCCCCCGCGCGTCGCTGAGCGGCCCCTGGCCGAGGCGCATCTGGAAATCGGTCATGGTCACGGTTGCCAGGCTGTTGATCCCCGAGTCCACCGTGGTCAGAATCGCCGCGACAATCGCCGCCATGAACAGGCCGGACAGACCGTGCGGAAGTTCCGCGACGACAAAATGCGGCAGGACGCCGTTGGCCTTGGTGAGCGCCAAGTTGATGCGGTCCGGGTTCTGTTGGTAGAACGCAAACAGCCCCATCCCGACCATCGTGAGCAGGATCGTCACGGGAATCGCACCGAGAATGTCGGTCCACATCGCGCGCGCCGCGTCCTTCGGAGAACGCGTGGCCAGGTAGCGCTGAACCGTGAGCTGGTCAGCCCCTTTCTGGTAGAGCGCGTTGAGGATCATCCCGAGCAACAGGGGAAAAAAGGCCGTGCGCGTGAACAGTTTGAGCTTCCAGTATTCGGGATTGCTGAGAAACGAGAAATCCTTGCCTTCCGCCACCGCGATCCGCCAGAAGCTGGCGAGGCCGCCGTCAACCCGCTGAACCAGCGTCACGACCATCCAGGCAATGCCCACGTAGACCACGACGAGTTGCACGACGTCGGTCCAGATGACCGCCTTAATACCGCCCAGGGCCGCGAACGCCGTGGAAAAAACGCCCGCCAGGATGATCAGTGTCACCACGTCGAGCTGGCCGCCGAAGGCGGGCTTCAGCACGATCGCGGACGCAAACAGCACCACCCCGATGTAGAGCCCGCGAATCAGCAGGAACAGCAGGCCGGCCATCAGCCGCACCGCAAGCGAAAAGCGAACCTCGAGATATTCGTAGGCCGTGGTGAGCTGCATGCCGACGAACGTCTTAATGAATAGTAAGATGACAATCGGCGCCGCGACCAGCGTCGCAATCCACCAGATGCCGAACCCCTGCAGGCCATACTCGAAAAACTCGGCCGGAATGCCCGTCACGCTGATCGCGCTCAGCAGCGTGGCCAGGATGCTCATGCCGACCGCCCACCAGGGCATGTGGCCCGAGGCCACAAAGAAATCCTTCAGATTCTTCTGCTCCTTGACGAACTTGGTCGCCATCAGCAGAATCGCGGCCAGGTAAACGATCAGCACCAACACATCAAGCCAGTTGAAACTCGCGTTCATAAAAAAATTCCTTTTTCTACTTGATCGGCGGGCATATTATCGTACAATTCAAGGGTCATCAAGCGGAAAGATGGCATAAAAGCAGAAAGAAAGGATGAATTATATGACGATTAAGAATGGGGTCAGGTTTTCATTGCCGGATTCGAGGTTTCTGATTCGCGGCTTCGTCTTTCTGTTGGCGATTGCTTGTTTCGCGCCGGCGCCCTGGGCTGCGGCCGAAAACCTTGAGCGCGCCGGAACAACCGGTGTGTGGTTGGAATGGAGTGCGGACAAGACGCCGAGGACGCTGGCCCCAGGGGCCGATCTTGCCTGTCCGCGCCCGATCGCGACCGGAGACTTCGTGGTGGAGTTGGCGGCCTCGACGGCAGATCCGGACAGCCTCCGCCTCGAACTGCAGATCAGCGCCGATGCCTATCGGATTGATGGGGCGTCGGGCCGCCTGACGTGCTCCTCCTCGGAGGGCATCCGTACCTACCTGCAGAAGCCGCTGGACGTCGAACTGGCGGGGGGGCTGACGAACCGCCCCTTCCGGCTGAGCGTCGAACGCCGCGATAATCGCGTCGTGGTGTCTTGGAACGGGGCCGAGGTCTACGAAGCACCCTACGGTCGGGACACGGTGGGCCATGTCCGCGTGACCGTGGGCTCTGGGAGTGCGGATCTGCATGCCTTTCGCGTCGCGGGGCTGATGCCGACCTTGCCCGAGCCCGTTCCGGTGTTTGTCAGCGGCGCCGAGGGCAGCGCCTATTACCGGATTCCATCACTGGTGCGGACGCCGTCCGGAACGCTGCTGGCGTTCGCCGAGGCCCGGCGGGAGAGCTTTCTGGACACCGGCAATATCGACTTGATCTTGAAGCGGTCGGAGGACGGCGGGCGGACCTGGGGCGAACCGGAGCTGGTCTACGAAGAGGGGGGGGACCGCAAGGTGACCTGCACCAATCTCTCGCCCGTGATGGACGCAATCACGGGGCGGGTGTGGGTGTTTTTTCTCGTCTGCGAGCGGTGGAACGTCGCCGAGTACAAACTGATGCGCATGTTTTCGGACGATGAGGGGCGCACCTGGTCGGCGCCGGAAGACATCCGCACAACCGTCGGCAATGAGAAATGGCTCAGCGCGCATCCCGGCCCGGGACACGGCATCCAGCTCGCGCGCGGGCCGCACGCCGGCCGCCTGATCATGTCGGGGTGGTACTACATGGACGGTCAGCATGGCGTGTTTGTGTTTTTCAGCGACGACCATGGCGCAACGTGGCAACGACATGAGCCGGTGGCCGTCGGGCCGAATGAGACCATGCTCGTTGAGCTCGAGGACGGCGGTGTGATGGCCATGATGCGGCCGCAACATCGGACGCAATCCGTGTGGCGCGAGTTTGCGACCAGCAAAGACGGTGTTCACTGGACGTCGGCCCGGCGCATGTCCTGGTTCCGCAGCGTGGTTTGCCAGGCCAGTGTCCTGCGGCATTCCTGGCCGGCGGCCGGCCGCCCCGGCCGCATGATTTTCTGCCATCCCGCATCGGGCAATTATTCCGATACATCTGTCCACCGCGCCGGGCTGACAATCCGTTCGAGCTTCGACGACGGCGAGACCTGGCCGGTCAAGGAGTTGCTCTACCCGGGGCGCGCGGCATACTCGGACATCACGCTGTTCCCGGACGGATCCGTCGGCATCCTGTTCGAGAACGGCGATCTTGACACCTATGGCCGGATCAGTTTCATGCGCCATATGCCGCTGTTTGCGGACTGTCCATCGGGGAAGGAAGCGCCATGAAGCGCCTTTTTCTCGCCGGACTGGCGGCCGTTCTGTCTTGTGTTCCCGGCGCGGGCGCCGCCGGGGAGAGCGGCTGGTCGCTCGTCGAAGGCTGGGGCGCGGAGGTCTCCACAACCCTGACCGGCGTCACCGGCATCGCACTCGATGCGCGGGGCCGCGTCTACGTCGCGGGTGGCGAGGGCGCCGCGATCGTGGTCCTCAATCCGGACGGGAAAGAAATCGCCCGGTGGGGCGATTTCATCGGCGCCAAGCACGGTCTCCGGATTTTCGGAGAGCGCGTCTTCGTGACGGATACCGATCGGCATACGGTCAGCGTGTGCACGCTCGACGGCCGGGTTCTGAGAACGCTGGGCGTGCCGGGCGAAGCCGGGGCGGACGAGCGGCACTTCAACAAGCCGACGGATGTGGCCCTGGCTGATGACGGGACCGTCTACATCGCCGATGGATACGGTAACAGCCGCATCGTCTGCCTGTCTCCCGCGTTCGAGTATCAATTTGAATGGGGCCGCGCCGGTTCACGGCCGGGCGAATTTATGTATCCGCACAATGTCGTCCTCCTCGGCGGATCCGTTTACGTCGCGGATCACGAAAACCGGCGCATCCAGGTTTTCGACCGGGACGGGGCGCTGCTCGCAGTCTGGACGCACGTCGGCAAACCGTTCGGCCTGGCCGTGGGATCCGACGGGTCCCTGTATGTTTCGCACATCGTCAGCCCGTACGGCGTGGCGGAACACGGCGTGATGCGGTTGAGCCCCGCGGGCGAGATCCTTGAATCCTTCGGTACGGAAGGGCGGGCGCCCGGGCAGTTCCTCGTCCCGCACTCCCTCGCCGTGGGGCCGGACGCCCGATCCCTGTTCGTCGGCGAGGTCTCGTCCAGCCGGGTGCAGAAGTTTGAACGCACCCGGCCTTGAGAGGAAACGGGATAAAACAGGTAACCGCGGAGACCGCAGAGATCGCAAAGATACGGTCCCCCCTCAAGAACCCGGAAGCGCCTCCGGACCCCACAAGCCCATTCAGGCGTAATCCGCCCTTGACTTTCCGGTTGGCGCCGACAAGATCCGGTCCAACATGGATTTCATTTGGAATGGGATCGTTGAATGATCGGCGAATGATCGTTATTGTATCCCCGGAGGCCAGGGGCCGGGGGTACGGACTTCAAATATGGCATGCCGGGTTGGCGTATCTTGCCGGGCGGAATATCGGTCTGGATGGCGTGGTTGACCAGCAGGACAACTACAAGAAGTCGGGCTTCAAGCTCGCCTACCGAAATGTCCGTTTCCAAGGGGTGGGCGGCGGCGATTGTCCGCGGGGCCGCGGCATAGTTGACTTGACCTCCATCCCTTTTTCCGTTCTCGAAGACTATGACCATCCCTTCCATCCGGACCAGCGCTCCGCATTCCTCAAGGCTTGGGTCAGTCAACCGGAGAGCCAGGCCCTCGGCATTCGCGATTCCGACAAGCTATGTGGCTACGGCGTTATTCGTCGCTGCCGCAACGGGTATAAGGTCGGTCCGCTTTTCGCCGATACGGCGGATATGGCCGAATCGCTATTCCTGGCCTTGAAATCCAGCATCGGCATGGGCCAGCCTGTCTTTCTGGACGTCCCGGAAGTCAACGATGTTGCCGTCGAGATGGCGGAACGACACGGAATGCAGGCGGTGTTTGAAACCGCGCGCATGTATAACCGCGAGATTCCCGACATGCCCACGAGACGCATTTTCGGGGTGACCTCTTTCGAGGTCGGGTGATTGGTTGCATTTTCGGGTGTGCAATGGCGGTTGTTCACGAAAAGAAGAGGCACAGACATGATGTACAAGCATCTGCATGGGACGGGAAAAGCGCGTGCGCGAAGGTATTAGCGCCCCAGCAGTTGTGTCCGCCAATCTTTGTCGTGAGCCTCGTCGCGAGCTTTGTCGGCGCACTCCCTGAGCGCGGGCGGCAGGGCCGGAAGGTCGGGTTGCCCCACGGAGGCATAGAGAACGCGGAGAGGAAACGGAAGAAACAGATAACCGCAGAGAACGCAGAGATCGCAAAGATACGTTCCCCCTTTTTTGCGACCTTATTAAATAGTGCAACCGAAAGGGTATAAAAAAGTTGACTTCCGTATATTTATACCCTATAGGGGTTGCATGAAGAATGAGCATGGATTATTTGTGAAGGAGAGGCGAAAGCGATTGAAGCTGACCCAGCACGATTTGGCGGATCGGGCGGGGGTTGGGTTGCGCTTCATCCGTGAACTGGAGCAGGGGAAGGCGACGCTTCGAATGGACAAGGTCAATCAGGTTCTGGCCCTTTTCGGCCATGTCCTGGGGCCGGTGCCGGCCCGGAAGCGGGAGGAGTCCGGCGGTGCGTAAGGCGGAAATCCGAATGTTCGGGAAAGTGGCCGGCCACCTCGCGGAGACCGACGAGGACTACACGTTCGTCTATGCCCCCGCGTACGCAGCCGACCCGGAGAACCGGCCCATCAGCCGTCTGCTCCCGCTGCGCGCCGAACCTTACCATGATAAGCGGCTGTTCCCGTTTTTCGACGGTCTGATCCCGGAAGGGTGGCTGCTCGACATTGCCGAAAAGACTTGGAAACTCGACCCGCGCGACCGGATGGGCCTCCTGCTGGCCACGTGCCGGGACTGCATTGGCGCGGTCAGCGTCGTGCCCATGGAGGACGTGGCGTCATGAGCACCTGCCATATCTGCTGCCGGCCTCTAGCCAGCGGGGCCGAGCTGTACCATGCCAAATGTTCCGCGAAACTTTTTGGCAGCCGCTCCATTCCCACCCTGCCGTATAGTTGGGATGATCTCAACCAGCTCGCGGAACACATCGTCCGGCGCGGGGTGACCGTGCCGGGCGTTCAGCCGAAGCTCTCGTTGCACCTTGAACGCAGCGGCGGGGCGGGTGGCGGGCGCCTGACCCTCGTGGGTCTCGAAGGCGAGCTCATTTTGAAGCCGCCGACGCGGGCATATCCCGGCATGCCCGAATTTGAGCACTACACCATGCAACTGGCCGGGGCGGCGGGATTGGATGTTGCGCCCTGCGGATTGATCCCGCTGGCCGGCCGCGAATTGGCCTACATCACGCGCCGCATGGACCGCACCAAAGGCCGGCCGCTTCATATGGAGGACCTGTGTCAGCTCACTGATAAACTGACGGAGCAGAAGTACCGGGGCTCCATGGAGCAGGTGGGGAAGGCCATCCGGCGCTATGCAAGCAATCCGGGTTTCGACGCCCTGCGCCTGTTCGAGTTGACGCTGTATTGCTTTCTGACCGGCAACGCGGATATGCATCTCAAGAATTTCTCGCTGTTGTACGAAGCGGATGGAATCATCCGCCTTTCGCCCGCCTATGACCTGCTCCCGACCAAACTGCTCATGCCTCAGGACCCGGAAGAAATGGCGCTTACGCTCAACGGCAGGAAAAGCCGCCTGCGCCGTGGTGACTTCGAGGCCTTCGCGCAATCCCTCACCCTCACCGACCGTCAAATCACCAACACTCACAACCGCCTGCAACGCAATCTGGCCAAGGCCCGCAATGCGGTGCCTAAGTCGTTTCTCGGCGCCGAACAGCAGCGGGCCTTCAACGAACTGCTTGATGAGCGGATGAATCGGATTTGGGGGTAGCGCTGCGCCAGGTCTGCGTTTCAGCGGCGCAGGCGGCGGGCGCGTTGGCGGAGGAAGCGGGCGATATCCTGTTCGTAGGGGTGGGGCCCCAGAGATTGTGCCCGCCAATCTTTGTCGTGAGCCTTGTCGCGAGCTTTGTCGGCTCACTGCCTGAGCGCGGGCGGCAGGGCCGGAAAAAACAGGTAACCGCAGAGAACGCAGAGATCGCAAAGATACGGTCCCCCTTTTTCATTTCCTCCGTGAGAGATCAGGGGCGTTGTCAAATTCCGCCGCAAGGCGGTGAAGCGAGTCGCGTAAGCGTATCCGAGCAAGGGGGGCGATCAAGAGTTCGATATAAAGTGTGGCGATGAAGTGGGAACCCGTGCCCCCGGCTCGATGAAGTTCACGGCAAAGATTACGATGGAGTTGTTCCGCCGGAGTTTACGAGGCAGTTTACGAGACGGTTCGAGTGTAGGAGTACGTGTACGAGTACGGATTTCTTCGCGCCTCCTGCGCGCGCGCTCCAATCCCCGCTGCGCCGTCGCCGGGTCAGCGTTTCAGAGGCGCAGGCGGCGGGCGCGTTGGCGGAGGAAGCGGGCGATATCCTGTTCGTAGGGGGTATCGGTGGCGAGGGTAAAATGTTCGAGGCCGGCGCGGCGCCATTCGGCGCGCAGGGTATCGAGCCAGCGTTCGCGGGCGAGGGTATAGGCGCGGCGGACGGTGGGCGCGGCGCTGTCCACGAGGTGGCGGGCGCCGGTTTCGGCGTCGGTGAATTCGATCAGGCCGGGGGCGGGGAGGGCGTCTTCGCGGCGGTCGGTGATCAGGGCGGCGACCAGGTCATGGCGGCGGGCGGTGGGGGCGAGCAGGCGGCGGTATTCCTCGGGGGGGCTTGGGAAGTCGCGGAGCAGGAAGCAGACGCAGCGCGGGTGCGGGGTATGGTTGAGGAAGGCCAGGGCGGGGGCGAGG
>JAIPIQ010000048.1 GCA_021734645.1 Fidelibacterota bacterium
GCGCCGTCCCCCGCCGCGCCCCCGGCCGATGAAACCGTGATTACCGCCCCCATGGTCGGCACCTTCTACCGCTCCTCCTCCCCCGAGGCCGATGCCTTCGTCAAAGTCGGCGATGACGTCGAATATGACTCGACGGTGTGTATCATCGAGGCCATGAAGGTCATGAATGAACTCAAGGCTGAGCTCAAGGGAACCATTCTCGAAATCCTGGTGGACAACGCCACGCCGGTCGAATACGGTCAACCCCTGTTCCGCGTTCGCAAAACCTGAGGTTCCGCCATGTTTCAACGGGTTCTGATTGCCAACCGCGGCGAGATTGCCGTCCGGATTATTCGCGCCTGCCACGACCTCGGGATTCGAGCCGTGGCGGTTTACTCGACGGCGGACGCCGACTCGCTGCATGTGCAAATGGCCGATGAGGCCATTTGCGTGGGGCCGCCGGCCGCCACGGACAGCTATCTCAAGATTGCCAACATCATCAGCGCCGCCGAAGTGGCGGATGTGGACGCCATTCATCCGGGCTATGGTTTTCTGGCGGAGAACGCCCATTTCGCCGAAGTGTGCGAGAACTGCAAAATTGCCTTTATCGGGCCGCGGGCCGATAGTATCCGGCGCATGGGCGACAAGGCGGTGGCGCGCGAGACCATGCGCGCGGCGGGGGTGCCCATCACGCCCGGCAGTGATGGCATTCTCAAGAACCCTGACGAAGCCCTGGCCTGCGCCGAGCAGATCGGGTATCCCGTGCTGCTCAAAGCGGTGGCGGGCGGCGGGGGCAAGGGCATGCGCATCGCGCATAACGACGTCAGTTTGGTGCAGGCGTTCATGACGGCCAGCGCCGAGGCGGACCGGGCCTTTGGCAACAGCGCCCTGTATCTCGAGAAGCTGGTGGAAAACGCCCGGCATATTGAAGTCCAGGTGCTGGGCGACGGGGTGGGCGGAGCGGTGCATCTGGGCGAACGGGATTGCAGCATCCAGCGCCGTCATCAGAAGCTGATCGAGGAGTGTCCGAGTCCGGCCATTGATGAAGCCACCCGCGCCCGCCTCGGGGCCGCCGCCTGCCAGGCCGCCGCGGCCGTGCAGTACACGGGCGCGGGAACCGTCGAGTTCCTCTACGACGACGCCACGGGCCATTTCTACTTCATGGAAATGAATACGCGGATCCAGGTCGAGCATCCCGTGACCGAAGAAGTGACCGGGATTGACCTGATCGCCGCCCAATTGCAGATTGCCGCAGGCGAGCCGTTTATCTGGCGGCAGGAAGAGATCCGTTTCCAGGGGCACGCCATCGAGCTGCGGATCAATGCGGAAGATCCCTTCGCGCAGTTCCGGCCCTGCCCGGGAACGATCCAGTGGGTCCATTTTCCCGGCGGCCCCGGGGTGCGGGTGGATTCCCATGTGTATACCGGGTATCGGATCCCGTCCAACTATGACAGCATGATCGCCAAGCTGATCGTGCATGCGCCCGATCGCCCGGCCGCCATTCAACGCATGGCCCGCGCCCTCAGTGAATTCGCCCTGGATGGCCCGGCGACGACCGCCCCCCTGGGCAGCGCCCTGATGAAAGATACCGGCTTCCGGTCCGGCCGCTACAATACCCAGTACCTCGAACGGTTGATGGCCGATGGCATGCTGCTGTCCCGCGCCCGGGAACTGCGCGGCGAGTAAAGAAAGGAACACTCCATGATGCGCATACTCCACTGGTGCAGCGGACTCCTGCTGCTGGTGCTGGCCTACCTCGGTCTGGGCGCCACCGCCTGGATCGCCGGCCAGGCCGGCTTGGCCTGCCAGCTTGTCCGCCGCGCCGGCACAGACTGGCCGGCCCCCCTCCTGGGCGCGGTCGCCATCCTGCTCCTGCTCCTCCTGTGGCTGTACTGCGGCCGGTTGGCCAATCGCCCGGACGACGTCATCGAATTCCGCGGGCGGGGCGGACGCATCCGCCTGAGTACCGCCTCGATTCGCGATTTCATCGAAACCGTCGTCGGGGAATTCGCGGCCGTCCAGAGCCTGTTCCCGCGCCTGAGCGTCCGGCGCGGCAAACTGGAAATTGATTTGGAGATCCGGGTAATCGAGGGCACGCGCATTCCCGAGCTGTGCGAGGTGCTGCAGGACAGCATCCGCGACGGGCTGAATGACCGCTTGGGGCTGACCCGCGTGCGGGGCATTCAGGTGGCCGTCAAGGAAATCCTGCCGAGCGGCGGCGCGACCAAGCCGCTGGAAGATCCGGAAGGGGCGACGGCCTGATGGCGGCCGGGCGGACAGGCAGTCGGCGGGGCCGGACGGCGCTTGATTTGGTGGTCGTCGGCTCGGTGGGGATTGATACGGTCGCGACGCCGGCCGCGCGCCGCGAAGAAGTGCTGGGCGGCTCCTGCCCCTACGCGTGTGTGGCGGCCGCGCTGCTGGCCCGCGCGGGCATGGTGGGTGTGGTCGGCGATGATTTTCCCCGTCCATTCCGGGCGCTTTATCAACAGGCCGGCGTGGATCTGGACGGCTTGCAGGTTGCGCCGGGGCGCACTTTCCGCTGGGAAGGGGTCTACCAGGCGAACATGGACAGCCGTCATACCCTGCGCACGGAACTGAATGTGTTCGCCGATTTCCGGCCGGAGCTGCCCCCGGCATACCGGGCCGTGCCCCTGGTCCTCCTGGCCAATATCGCCCCCGAGCTGCAACTCCATGTGATCAACCAGATCCGCCGTCCCCGCTTCGTGATGGTGGATACCATGGATCTCTGGATCAATACCTGCAACGAAACCCTGGCCGAGGTGATCCGCCATGTGGACCTGCTGACCGTCAACGAGAGCGAAGCCCTGCTCTGGACCGGGTCCCATTCCCTCGTACAAGCCGCCCGGACGCTCATCCAGGCCGGGCCCCGTTTCGTGATCGTCAAACGAGGCGCCGCCGGCGCCATGCTGTGCGATGCCCGCCGCCTGGCCCTGGTGCCCGCCTACCCCCTCGGGCAGGTGACCGATCCCACCGGCGCCGGCGATGCCTTCGCCGGCGGCTTCATGGGCGCCCTGGCCCGCGAACCCCGCCTCGATTGGAACGCCCTGCGCCGCGCCCTGCTGGTGGGCGCCGTCACCGGCTCCTTTGCCTGTGAAGGCTTCTCCCTCGAGGCCCTGGCCCAAGTTACGCCCCCCCAGCTCCAGCAGCGTGCCCGCGCCCTGCACCGGATGGTGGCCCTGGCGTAACGCTGGCGCTTGCGCGCGAGCCCGAAAGGGCGTAACCTGCAGTCGTATGGCTGAAGCGAATTGAGGTGGGTTTATGCGGCGGCGTTTGAAATGGTTATTGGGCGGGTTGCTGGTGGCGGCGGTTGGTGTGCTGTGGCTGCGCAACGGGGAACAGGCTGCGCCGGATGTCGGCGAGGCGGCCGGGCAGGGGGAACCGGAGCCGACCCGCCGCAAAAGGCAACGCCACGTGTATGACCAGCAGGCGGAGCTGCACGTCACCCCGGCCTACATTCCCGTAGTAATCGAGGCCGAAGTGGCCGAGCGGCGGGATCCCCTGGATATCCTGCTGGAACGGTTCAAGAAGGGGCAGGAGTTGTCGCACATTGACCCGGCCAAATGGAAACCGTCCGTGGGTGACCCGCTGCCCGCCCAGCGCGAGCAACAGCGGCCATGGTTGACGTTGAACAGCCTCGGCGAAGAGGCGGAAGAGGGCAATACGGGACTATTGCCGGGTTGGGGCTGGCTGGCGGAAAGCATGCAGGCCTCGCTGCAGGCGGCCGAAGATCAGGAAACCGCAAACGGGGAAACCCGGGTTGCGCCCTATGGCGACGAGCCGCCAGTCCAACCGGGCTGGGAAACGGAGCGCGTGCGGTTTGGGATCGAACCGGCAACCGATTTGTTTGCGGGCCGGGAAGTCGCCGAAACCCAGGATCCCTATCTGCTGAATCCCGGCGCGGCGCCCGCGGCGCCCGGCGATTCGGGTTCCGGGGTGTCGGATGAAGGCCGGGTGTTGATGGAGGCCAGCCTCGTTGAACGCCGGGGCGCGGAGCGGCGCTTGAGCGCCCTGGAGCAGGGCGCGCCGCCCGAGCCGTCGCTGGCCTGGCCGGCGCCGACGGGATCCGCGACGCCACGTCCGGCGCCGGGGACACTGAACCCGGCGATGACCCGCTGGGGCGGCGGAAGCGACGAGTACCGGTCTCCCGCGCCGGCAACCGCGGCAACCGACTGGGGATCTCGTTCGGCCGATTTGCCGACCTTGAGCGATGGCCAGGCCTATCGGTCTGTTCAGGATTATATCCCCGGCGTCCGGGCCAGCGAGTCGGTGTCCCCGCGTTGGAGCGGCGGGGAGCTCGGCGCATTGCCCGGTGGTTTGAGCCAACCGGGCGGGGCCTTTGGCGCCGCCATGCAGGCCGCCCCGCTGCCCCGCGCAACCCCGCGCGCCAGTTCCTGGGAAACCGGACGCAACCCCGCATTTCCCAGCGGGATCCGTACGCTACAGTCCCCCGCACAGGTCGGCTCGGAATGGCGCCGGCGCCTTGATCGCTGAGGACTGCGCCACCGGGCAAGGCAGACTGGACTTGCCAGAGGCCCCCCGTTCGGTTACATGCATAGGCATAAACGCATGAAACCACTTCGGCGACAATCCCATCCGCGCCCGCCCGCGTCGCGGGCGCTACGCTGGACCGCGGCCTGCAGTCTCCTGGCCGCGCTCACGGGTTGCCAGACGCCGCCGCCGCCAACGGCGTGGCAACCCATTGAGGCCCGCGCCCTGGCGGCGCAAAGCACGTATCTGGAGCGGATGACGCCCTCGCTGGCCACCGAAATCCTCGAGGCAACCATTCGCGCCCGCCACGACGCCGATCCGCAATTGCAGCTCACCTCGCTCGAAGTCACCCCGGAGCGCTTCCGCTATGGCTGTATTGTCTGGGGCGAGCAGCAGGGGTGGAATCCGCTGAAAACCATCAGTGTGGACATTTCCTGGTACGCGGTGCGGCAAATGGGGGTCAATGTAAAGTGGCAGGGTCCCGAACCGGTCTACTCGGTCTGGTTTCGTTTTATGACCCGGGATGTCGAGCGCCTGTTTCACGTGGGCAGTGCGGCGGGCAGCGGCTATACCCCTGCGGATGTGACCCTGGCGCTCGCGACGCTCACCAACCGGGCCGGCGCCGCACCCGTGGCCGCGCCCGGGTCGGAGGTTGCGCCCACGCCATCTCCACAAGCCACCCCGCCCCGGTATCGCGCGCGACTGACCGTCGCCGAGCGCCAACGGCGCCTGTTACAGTTGGATCGGCTCTACGAGCGCGGCCAATTGACCGCAGAGATCTACCGGGCGCGACGCCGGGAATTGCTCTTGGCGCCCGTCGCCGATTGAAGCCCGGGCATGCCAGGGGCATGCCGCGCGCGCCTCGGCGCATCACTCGGCGGGCGGTGTTTCCGCGGGCATTCTACCGGCCATCAGAAGCCAAGCGAAGAGCAGGGCAAAGGTCATCAGGATCTCGCTGTCGCGGAAGTTGGATTCCACGCAGCCGTTGAGCAGCAGGCCCAGGAGAGCGCCGAAGAGGGCGACGCCGTAGGCGCTGGTGGCCGGGTCGCCGGCGCGGCTGAGGCGCAGGGCGCGGCCCAGGGCCGCGAGCATCCAAACCAGCCAGATCACCGCGCCCGGCCAGCCGAGTTCGACCCACTCCTGCAGGAGATTATTGTGGGCATGGTTCAGATCCTGGAGCCAGCGGCTGCGTTGGGCCAGATCTTCATGCTTCAGGGCGTGCCAGCCAATGCCGTGGGGATAATCCCGGCGCAGGGCGGGGACGGCTTCGAGCCAGATGGAGGCCCGGCCGCCGGTGCGCGGATTGAACTCCTGGGGAATTTGAGCCAGGCGCGCGCGGACGGGCGGCAAGAGCAGGACGGCGATGACGAGGATGAGCAAGCCGGCCAGGGCGCGCCAGCGGCGGCGCATTGCCCATTGTGCGCCGAGCGCCAGCAGGGTGGCCGCCCAGGCGCCACGCTTGAAGTGCAGAAGCAGCCCGGCGGCATAGAGTACGCGCGCGGGCCAGCGCCAGGCGCGCCAGCGGGCGCCGAGGGGGGCGCTGCCGAGGGGCAGCAGCAAGCAGAGGCCGACGAGATAAATCTGGGGGTCGCGCATATTGCCGGCATCGAACCAGGCCTGCAAGCGGTCAGCGCGGGGCAGATCGGCGGGAAGCCGCAGAAGTGTCCACGGGATGCGGATCAGGTCGTAAACGCCCAGCAGGGCGATGCCGAGCAACAGGGCGATCACGCCGCGGCGGAGTCCGCTCCGGGCCTGGCCTTGGGGCCAGGCTAAATGCCAGGCCGGCAGCAGAAAGAAAAATCCGAACCGATGGATTTTGCGCAGGCTCGAGAGGGGGCGGCTGCTCCAGGTGAAACTGATCAGCACAAAAAGCAGGTAGACGAGGGTCATGATCGTCAGTGGATCCCGCCAGCCGGGCCGCCGGGCCGGATAACGAAAGAGCAGGTAGAGTCCCGGAATCACGCTCAGGAAAAGGAAGCCTTCGGCCAGGGACAGGGTGATGGGCAAAGTGAACGCAAAGGCCAGCAACAAGCCGCGCAGGTATTTTTCCGCCCGCGATTCCCAGTTTGTCTTCAATCGGTTATTCCTTTCCATTCGCTGGTAGTCGCCAGCGGTCCGCCAGCACGGGACGGAAATCATCCCGGACGGGGCTCAGGCGCGCAGTCGGTTGCGCCAGCAATGCGGAGAACATAGCGCCGGAAGGGCCGGCCGCCAAGCGATAGTCGCCGACCAGAATGACCGGGTTGCGCTGATGGGCATGCCGGATCAATCCCGCGCCGACGCGCAGTCGGCCCAGTTGCGGGGTCCGGGCGCCTTGCTGATACAGGCCGGGGCGCATGGCGGCCGGGCCGACGGTCCCGGCCGTGAGCAGCACCCGCAGCTCGGCGGCGGTGAGCTGCGCGCGCCAGACGGGCAGGGCCCGGGGCAGGAGCTGCCGCAAAGCCGCCCGGTTGTGCGGTGCGGGCGCCGGGCGGCGCGCGGCGCCGGGAGCGAAGCACCAGGCAATCGGGACTTGATACGCGTCGGCGGCCCAGGCCGCCAGTTGGGCGCGCAACCGGTCCCACGAGAGCTCATGAAAGGGGGGCGCCAGGGGCTCGAGGGCCTCGGCGGTGAGGTCCGTGAGGGCGGCCTGTTGCGCGGGGGGCAGGGTATCGAGCGGGTGCGTATCCAGCACGGTGCGCCAACGCCGACTGTCCAACCCGGCAAGCTGTCGGCTGACCGTATCATAGCGGCAGATCAGTTCCAGTACCGCGCCCGGTTCCTCTTCACAACGCAGGGCGTGAATCGGCCCCAGGGACGTATCGAGCGCCGGGCGCGGATCGCCGCTGGTGACCAGCGCCGTGATCTGGTCGGCGAAAGGCGCCAGCACCTGATTCAGGGTATAGCGGCCCAGGCCGGAGCTGAAGACCAACACCAACTCGGGATCCGCCTCGGCGAGGGCGGCCAGGGCCAGGCCGATCTGGCCGCGGTAATACGGGGTTGATGCACGGGGAATGGCGTGGAGGGTGATGATCGCGCCGGTCAGACCGTCCCGCCGGAGCAAGTGGACCGGGGCGGACTGTGGCGCGGCGGCTGGCGGTGGCGCCGAGCGCAATTCGTCCGGCCCGGGCAGCAGCAGGTCATAGCCCAGCCAGGCAGCCAGATCTTGAACCGCCCTGGTTTGCGGCGCATCCGGCGCCCACCAGTCGCCGACCAAATTCCCGTGATTGATCAACCCGAACTCGAGGCCCGCATCCCGGGCCTCGGCGGTGCGGGGCGCCAGGCCCAGCCAATGGGACGGCGCCTCCGCGCTGTTGTCGGGCGGCGGCAGATGAACCGCGCCCCGAATCCCGCTGGTAATCCAGAGCCGGAACACCGCCGTCCGCCCCGCTACCGTTTGGGGCTCGGACAGCCACAGGGCCAACAGCCAACAGCCCACCGCCAACCACCCGCGGTCCCGGACCAGTCTGGCACGAGCGCCTGTCCGTCGGCAATTCACTTGGCTGGCCTCCGCCCCACAACGGGCACGGCTAAGCGCTGCGGGACGCCACCTGCGCTTCCGCTTCCACCGGGGCGTTGGCCAGCCAGAGGATGCGCTCACGAACCATGTCTTCATCAATCAGATATTCCTTGATCTCCTCCCGGCGCGGCGCCTCGTACATGATCTCGAGCATCACATGTTCGATCAGCGCCCGCAGGCCGCGGGCGCCGGTCCCCCGGGACCGGGCCTGCCGGGCCAATTCCCGCAGGGCCCCCGGCGTGAATTCCAGCTCAATGCCCTCCATGCCCATCAGGGCCTGAAATTGACGCACCATGGCATTCTTCGGCTCGGTCAGAATCCGGATCAGCTCGTCAACGCTGAGCTCATTCAGGGTGGCGATAACCGGCAGACGCCCCACAAACTCGGGAATCAGGCCGTAATGAATCAGATCTTCCGGTTCGACGTGGGCGCCGCCACGCGACAGCAACGTGTGGTGATACCCCAGCCGCGAATCGCCCTGGCGCCGCCGCACAATCTGGTCCAACCCGATAAAGGCCCCCCCGCAGATGAACAGCATGTCCCGCGTGTCCACCTGGATGTAATCCTGTTGGGGATGCTTGCGCCCGCCCTTGGGCGAGACATTGCTCACCGTCCCCTCGATGATCTTCAGCAAGGCCTGCTGGACGCCCTCGCCCGAAACATCGCGGGTGATCGAGACATTTTCGGTCTTGCGCCCGATCTTGTCAATTTCATCCACGTAAATGATGCCAAGCTGGGCGGCGGGCACATCAAAGTCGCAGCGCTGCAACAGGTGCAGCAGGATGTTCTCCACATCTTCGCCCACATACCCGGCTTCCGTCAGGGTCGTGGCGTCGGAGATACTGAAGGGCACATGCAGAATCCGGGCCAGGGTTTGGGCCAGCAAGGTCTTGCCGCTGCCCGTGGGACCGATCAGCAGCACATTGCTCTTGTCAATCTCCGGCGCCCCGGCGCCGCCGAGCAGGCGATGGCGGACGCGCTTGTAGTGATTGTACACCGCCACGGACAGCACTTTTTTGACCTGGTCCTGCCCGACCACATACTCATCCAGCGCGGCTTTCAGCTCGTGGGGCTTGGGCACGGGCCGTTGCAGCAGATCCGCCGCCCCGCCCTTGGCCCCCTTCTTGCGCGCAGGCTGCCCGGCCCCCGCACGCGGCCGCGGAAAGGTCTCGTTCTTCACGATCAGATCCTGGCAGATATGCACGCAATCCACGCAGATCAAGGCCTCGGGACCGACGATCAGCGCGCCGGCCTCTCTTTCCGGGCGGTTACAGAACGAGCAACGGCGGGGTGGTTCCTTACTGCGCTGGTTTGCCATCGGGCGCTCCCTGGGCCGCATTCAACGACTTGCTGCTGGCCAAGACTTCATCTACCAGGCCGTAGTCCTTGGATTCCTGGGCGGACATGAAGAAATCCCGGTCGGCGTCGCGGGCTACGGTCTCGACGGGTTTGCCCGTATGGTGGGCGAGGATTTCATTCAGGCGGTCGCGCAGGCGCAGGATTTCCCGGGCCTGGATGCTGATATCCGATGCCTGGCCCTGGGTGCCGCCCCAGGGTTGATGGAGCATGATGCGGGCATTGGGCAGGGCATAGCGCTTGCCGGCCGCGCCGGCGGCCAACAGGACAGCGCCCATGCTGGCGGCCTGGCCAACGCAATAGGTCGTGACCGCGCATTTCACAAACTGCATTGTGTCGTAGATCGCGAGGCCGGCGGTCACGGAGCCGCCCGGCGAATTGATATACAGGTTGATATCCTTCTCGGGATCTTCCCCCTGCAGGAAGAGCATCTGGGCGATGATCAGGTTACTGACTTCGTCATTGATCGGCGTACCGATCATAATGATCCGGTCCTTGAGCAGGCGGGAATAAATGTCGTAGGCCCGCTCGCCGCGACCGGTTTGCTCGACGACCATGGGCACCAGGATTTGATTCATGGGGTTCATTGGGGATCTCCTTGGGGGGCGGATTCGGCGGGAACCGGCTCAGACTCGGCGGCGGCTGACGCGGCCGCGCCGGGATCCGGCATCGGGATGGGCGCCGCGGGCAGCAGGCGGTCATGCAGCCAGTGCAGCGTCTTCTGCGCCAGCATATCCTGGCGCAGGCTGTCCAGGCGGCCATCCTTCTCGAACAGGGCGCGGATTTCCTCCGCGCGCATCTGCTGCTGGATGGCCATGCGGGTCAGGGTGGTGGTCAACTCCGCCTCGGACAGGGTCAGGTTCTCTTGCTTGGCCAGGGCCAGCAGAATATAACGCGACCGCAAGCGCTCGCGACCGGTCTGGGTGGCCGAATTGATGATCTCATCCTTGCGCTCGGTGATCTGGTCGCCCTGGATGCCCTGCCGGGTGAATTGCGAAACCAGGTCCCGGACAATGCTCTGGGTCATGCGCTGGACCTCGGATTCGGGCACCTCGAAGGGACAGGCTTCGAGCAGTTGCTTGACCACTTCCTGCTGTTGGCGTTCGCGCTCGCGCATGCGGATGTTCGCGCCAAGATCCGCCTCGACGAGATCGCGCAGGGTGGCCGGATTGGTGACTTTCAACTGGTCGCAGAAAGCCTGGTCCAGCTCCGGCAGCTTGCGTTCCCGCAGGGCCTTGATCTTGACCGTATAGACGGCCTGCTTGCCGGCCACGGTCTTGGCTTGGAAGTCCTCGGGAAATTGGACGGTAATGGTGCGCTCCTCGCCCGGCTGGGCGCCCAACAGTCCCTCGGTGAACTCCGGCAGGAAGGCGTTTTCGTCGGCGGAAAACCAGAAGTCCTGGCCCGAGCCCAGCCCGCGGGCTTCCGCGGCCAGCTCGGCCACCGGCCGGCCCTCGCAAATGCCCTCGTAGTCAATTTGCACCAGGTCGCCGCGCGCAATCGGCCGGGCCGGGATGTCTTCGTAGCGGGCCATTTGCCGCCGCAGCGCTTCGAGCGCCTCATCCACCTGGGCCGCGGTGACCTCCGTTTCCTGGATATCGATCTTGAGCTGGGCAATATCCGGCAACGCGAAGGTCGGCGCCACATCCATCACCAGGGTGGCGCTGAAGTCCCCCTCCTCGGGATTGACGAGATCCTTGAGATCAATCACCTCGACCACATCGAGTTGGTGCTCCTTCCTGGCGGTGCGGTAGGCGTCGCCAATCAACTGGTCCTTGACCTCTTCGGTGATTTCCTTGGCATAGCGGCGCTGGACCAGGGCGGTGGGGGCCTTGCCCGGCCGGAAGCCGGGCAGCCGGGCGGCGCGCTGATAGGCCTTGAGCGCCGTCACGCGGTTTTCAGCGAGTTCGGCCGCCGGCACGCTGATATGGACGGCCCGGCGGCACGGGCCCAGTTCTTCAATTTTCAGTTCCATGGGGATGGGTTCTCCAAGCTGGGGCAGGGCTCAGCCCTGCAGGGTCATAAGGAATTCCGCATTGCTGCGGCTCTTTTTCAAACGGCTGATCAACAACTCCATGGCCTCGACGGCCGGTACGCCGTTGAGCGCCTTGCGCAAAATCCAAATCTTCGCGAGTTCATCGGGATGGAGCAGCAGCTCCTCCTTGCGGGTGCCCGAGCGCTCGATATTCATGGACGGGAAAATGCGCTTGTCCACCAGGTTGCGGTCGAGGCACAGTTCCATGTTGCCGGTGCCTTTGAACTCCTCGAAAATCACCTCGTCCATGCGGCTGCCCGTATCCACCAGGGCCGTGGCGATAATCGTCAGGCTGCCGCCCCCCTCGATATTCCGGGCGCTGCCGAAGAAGCGCTTCGGTTTGTGCAGGGCATTGGCGTCCACGCCGCCGGAGAGGATTTTACCGCTGTGGGGCTGGATGGTGTTATAGGCGCGCGCCAGGCGGGTGATGCTATCGAGCAGAATCACCACGTCGTGGCCGCATTCGACCATCCGCTTGGACATCTCGATCACCACCTCGGCCACCTGGGTATGCCGCTCGGGGGGCTCATCAAACGTCGAGGCCAGCACTTCGGCGCGGGTATGGCGGGTCATGTCCGTGACTTCCTCGGGCCGTTCGTCAATCAGCAGCACGATCAACTTCACCTCGGGATTATTGGCGGAGATGCTGTTGGCGATCTTCTGGAGCAGGACGGTTTTGCCGGTGCGCGGGGGCGCCACGATCAAACCGCGCTGGCCCTTGCCGATGGGCGTCAGGATGTCCATCACCCGCATGGAGATCTCGTTGCTTTCGCGCTCGAGCACCAAACGCTGGTCGGGAAACAGCGGGGTCAGGTTCTCGAAGGGCACCTTGTTGCGCGATTTCTCCGGGGGCAACTGATTGATCTGGTCCACCTTGGTCAGGGCGAAGAAACGCTCCTTGTCCTTGGGGGCGCGGATGTCGCCGGTGATATGATCGCCCGAGCGCAGGCCGAAACGCCGGATTTGCGACGGCGAGACATAGATGTCCTCGGGGCACGGCTGGTAATTCGAGAGGGGCGAGCGCAGGAAGCCGAAGCCGTCGGGCAGGATTTCGAGTACGCCCCGGCCGTGCATGCTGCCGCCGGCCCGGCCGTTGATCTTGAGGATTTCAAAGATCAGCTCGTGTTTGTGCAGGGCGCCGCTGTCGTGCAACCCGAAGTCGTCGCCCAGGGCCATGAGCTCGGCCATGGGCATGATTTGCAGCTCGACGAGATCAATGCGCCGCACGGGGATGGGCTTGGGCGGCGGCGGGGGCGGCAGGTGTTCGTCGCCGCCATTGGGCAACGCTTCCGGCGGCAGGGATTCCGTCGGCGCGGTATGGGCGCCGGGCGCCGCCGGGGGCATGTCTTCCGGGTGGGGCGGCTGGTCGTACTCTTCCTCGTCCCGGGGCAGATACTCGCGCGGCGGCGAGGCGTTGCCGCTGGTATGCCGGGGGCGATATGACCGACCGCGTTTCTTGCCCTTGGGGTTCCCGCTATGCATGGCACTCATGTATTGGTCCTCTCTCGTTGCTCGATCCGGCGCCAGGTACGGCGCACGGCCCGCGCTAAGTTATCCAACGATCCGTCATTTCGAATCACGTAATCCGCCTGTTCCATTTTCCTGGCCAACGGCCACTGCGCCGCCAGACGCCGGCGGGTCTCCTGCGGGCTCCAACCCCGGGCCCGGCAGCGGGCCGCCATCAATTCCGGGGTGGTCGCCACGCACACAATCGCGCTCCAGCCGTGGGTTATGCCCGCCTCGAACAACAAGGGAATCAAGACTGCCCCCGGACGCGCCCGGCGACGCAACGCGCCACGCCAAACGCCCACTCGTTTCTTCACCAGTGGATGCAGCAAGTCCTCTAATACCCTAAGGCGGGCCGGGTCCGCAAACACTATTTTCGCCAAAACCGATTTTTTTATCCTGCCGGCCCGATCGAAGATTCCGGGACCGAAGTGGCGGCGGAGCGCCGCGCGGACCGTCGGCGACTGCTCGAGCAGCTCGGCGACGACCGCATCCGTATCGAGGATGTCCACGCCCTGGGCGGCCAGCAGCCCCCCGACCGTGCTCTTGCCGCAGGCCGGCCCGCCGGTGATGGCGATCACCGGCGCCCAGGGGCGGCGGCCGGCGGACGGTTTTTTCGCTGGGGCGTGGTTTTTCATGGCGCGGGATCGGCGGCTGGCGGTGGGTCGAAGCCGGCGCGTTGCAGGGCGAGCACATGACCGAGGACGCGTTGGGCGCGGGGTTGGCCGGGATCGTTTTCGAGGGCGGCGGCGGCCAGCAGGTGGGCGGCTTCGAGGTCGCCGATCTCGAGACGTTCCTGGGCGCGGGCGGCCTGTTCGGCGGCGAGGCGCTCGGCGGCCGGGGTCAGGATCCGGAAGACGCGGTATTTGCGGTTGCCCCAGAGAAAGTGGAAGTAGCGGGCGGCGAGGGGTTCGCGTTCGAAGCGGCGCGCGGGGGCATCAGGGGGGGGGTCGAGCGCGTTGACGAAGTAGCGCATTTGGAGGGGCAGGGCGTCGGGAAAGAACTCGCCCAGAGCGTAGATGTAGAGTTCGGTATCGTGGGCGGCGATCCAATCGCGCAGGGCGCGTTCGGGGGCGGTGAACAGCAGGGTGCCGTATTGTTCGACGCGGTCGCGCAGGGCCGGAGTTTCGAACTTGGGATGCAGGACAATCGGGTTGCCCGCATAGGTCAAGACGTAGGCGCTCAGGCCGAAATTGGCCACGATGGGCTCGCTCGGGGCGTTGGCGCGCAGCCAGTCGGTCAATTCCCGGAGTTCCTGATAATAGACATTGGGGCGGCCCCAGCGCTCGGGCGCGCGGAGGGTCTGGGCGGCCTCGAGCGTGAATGCGCCCAGCACGATCAGCCAGCCGGCGATGATTTTGGGGCGGGGGCGCGCGGCCAGGGACCCCAGCCAGGCGCCCGCGCTCAAGGCGGCGAAGAGGGCCACGAAGACGTGAAAGCGTACGAAGAAGACATAGGCCAGCCAGGAGCAGGCGCCGGCCAGGAGCCAACCGATGGGAATCGCCTCGCGGCGCCGCCAGGCAGTCCGCCAACCGGTGGCCGCGACCAACAGCCACAATCCGAGCAGGCCGGGAAAGAGGCGGACGGTGAGCGCCCAGGACGCGGAATGCAGAGCCGGCACCCATAGAATGCGCTGATTGAAGGTCAGCAGGCCGGGATCGAGGGGCTTACGGTTCAGGAAGCGCAGCTTGGCGATCAACAGTTCGCTGAAGTGGCTGTAGTTGGCGCGGTAAGGCCCCAGGCGGGGCCAGAGGCCCCAGGCCAACAGGGCCAGCGCGATGAGCAGGACCAGGCGGCAACCCTTGTCCCGCGTCCACCGGGCGGGTGCGAGACAAGCCAGAGCCAACAAGCCCCAGCCGAAACCCATGAGGGGAGAGAGCATCCAGCCCTGGACGCGCAAATACGGGT
>JAIPIQ010000049.1 GCA_021734645.1 Fidelibacterota bacterium
ATCATGGTACTGTTGTTGAACCGGGCACCCAGTGTGACGAGGTTGCTGATGCTGTCGGCCGGATCGAGTGCCAGGAGCGCCGCAGACGTGGCCTCCTGAGCGGCAGGAGAACCGGCCGGACCGTTTACGTCGATCTCGCGAAGGTAAAACAAAGTCGGCTGTCCGGGCGCCCACGAACCGGCCATGTAGTACCACTGGGAGGAATCCCAGCCCGCCCCGCCGGGCATGTTCAGCGATGCGGCTGAGCTGGTGCCGTTGGCGGAGGCTGCCGTCAGGCTGATTCCGAACCCGTCCGCATAAAGAAGCACATTCTGCCCACCCGAATACGTATTGCCCAGTGTGAACAGCGCGTCTGCTTCCCTGTAATCGCCGCCCTCGCGGGGATTGCCGTCGAAGTGGGAGCGGACGACCATGCGGAACGAGCCGGCGGTCAGGGTCGTGGATCCGTAAAACGCGTGGTAGCCGTCATTGGGCCGAAGACCTGTGCCGTCGGGGTTATCGCCAACGTAATAGCCGTTCTTCAGGGCCTGCGCCCATGTGCCGCCCAGACCGGTCGGCCCGGTGTTCAGCGTGGCGTTTCCATACAACGTCGCGTCGGTCCCGGCCGTCCCGCCCGCGTAATCCAGGTTCTCGTCCTGTCCGAACGTCCACTGCACCACCAGCGTCGCCTGCGCGGTCACCACGCTTACGGCCAGTACCATCGCCGTCCATACCGCCGATTTCGTCATGCTTCTCATCTCTCTTCTCCTGTATTTACGCCTCACGGGCGCCTGTTCCTTGGTTTCCAATCCCCCAACCCACAAATCGTCCAATCAACCGCTTCCGCCGCACAAACAGCAGCAGGCCGCCGATGCCCAGCAGGGCCACCGTGCCCGGTTCCGGGACGACCAGGCGTTTGTACAGCATGCAGCTCGATCAGCGCGTACATCAAGTCGTCGCCGCCGGTGCGGGCTTCGTAGATGCGTTGGTTGTACTTGTTCGGCAGCGCCAGCACCGCGGGTAGCGGCGACATGTCGTCGGTGAACATCGCCAGGGCGTCTCGACCGAAACGTTCGGCCTGGGCCAGGTACTTCGTATCGCCGGTGACGTCCCAGGCCTTTACCATGACCAGGATGGCCGTGGCCATATCGTACGGGCGCATGGATTCCGGATAGCCGGGCTCCTCCCCGGTCAAGGCCAGCACCAGGTCGACACCCTGCAGTCCCAGCTCGCGAAAACCCTCGTTCCCCGTCTGCCGATAGTAGTCGAGCATATCGCCCGCCAGCGGGGCGGTGCCCCAGGTTCCCGAAAACGCCACGGACGGATTGTTCCAGTCCGGGTCGCCGGCTTGCTTTTTGCGGGCGTCGCCCGGAGCCAGCGTGTCGGCTTCGGCAAAACGCAGATAGCCGGGGTATTCGGCCTCCGGATCGAGACGATGGCCCAGCTTCTCCAGGATAACGGTTTCGGTCATATCCATTAGCTCCCGGATCCGCGCCGCCGTGTCGTCCGGCACGATCTCCGCCGCGTGATGCAGGTGGCTCAGCATGATGCACTGGTGGTTCAACTGGTAATAGTTCTCCAGCCGCGGGTGGGTGCCGAAGGGCAAGGCGCCGTTGGGCTTGGCCCGCCGGATGGAGTTGGCGACGAACGCATTGATGCCCCGCAGCATTTCGGCACGGAAGGCGTCGTCGTCGCTGTGGGCGTACGCGTCCGACCAGTACCGGCAGAACTGGCCGACCAAGCGCGGATACTCGCGGCCGGTGCGCGCGACGTCGGGAAACTGGTCGGGATAAACGTGGCGATTGGTCAGGGCCTTCTCGTGGTCGGCCACCTGCCATTTCCAGACGCCCATGGCATAGCGTTTCAGGGCGTCCCGCACGTCGTCGTCCATGGCATAGCAGCGTTCCCAAAGAACCGCCGGCCAGGGATTCGGTTCGTGCACCCGGCTGTGTCCCTCGTCGAGCGAAGACCACCAGGTGTCCTCCGGCAGATGCCAGGCCATGTGTTCGCCCCAGGCCATCATGCCGGTATTCGCATCCTGGCAGTTCAGCCAGAAATAGCGGAGCGCCTCGTCCGCGGCCTGTTTGTATTCCGGATCGCCGGTGATCTCGCTGAGCCGGTAGAGGGTTACGTAGAGATATCGGGCATGCCCAAGGTTGGCGGCATCGGGCATGCGGTCGGATGCGGACACGCCGAACCCGTGCATCTTCTTGCCGTCCTTCCGGTAACTGACGATTTCGACCCCGGAATCAGGGTGCGCCCAGCGAACCGTATGGTCAAAACCGACAAGATCGTGCGTGGACCGATCCAGCATGGACGCGAACAACGGCGACGGCTCGCCCCAGCGGTCGCGCCCCTTTTCGAGCATCGTATCCGCGTAGGCGCGGACGGCCTCCAGGTAAGGTTCGCCCTCCGCGGGCGCGGCTTCCTCGCCGGAAGCGCTCGCCAGGATCAGCGGACAGAACAAGCAAGCCACACTCCTTCGTATAGCTTGCATAACCATCGTTTTCATCGCTTTCCCTTTCATTCGTTCCTGTGCCTTCTAGAAATCAGACGGAGGCGTCAGGCTCACCGTTCCCGCGTCCAGAACGAGTAGACGGCCGCACCGTGCAGGTAGAACTTCAACTGCACCGTTCGACCGGCAAGATCGTCCCAGGCGGCCTGATTCCATTGCACTTCCGCGGCGGTGTGATCGCCCGTGACCGGCCGGCTTTGTTCACGGCCGAAACCCGGGATTTCGTGGCCTTGTTCATCGAGCACCGCAACCCGCAGTGCGCCGCCCTCGGCGTCCACGTTGACGCGAAGCGCGCCGTCCGCCCGGAAGGGGGCCGTCTCGATCCAGCCTTCCTCCGCCCCCGCGCGGTACCCCGCCCAGCCGTCAAGCCGCAGGGTCGCGTAGGTGAACCACGTCGGGCGCGGCGGCCTTAGCTCGTTGCCCATCCCTTCCGGCACGTTATGAAACAGCCACAATTCGTCGCCCACCTCCAGGATACAGGGGTACCGCAGTTCGCGAAAACCGAAATGCGGCGAGTCTACGGGCGGCACGGGAAAGAGCGGCCGACGTTCGGCGGACGGCGGGCGCTGCCAGATCTCGAAATCCCGACTCCAGGTCAGGAACTGCTCGGTGCTGTGCTGACCGAACCGGCCCGCCTCGTGCCCCCGTCGGTTGTTGCCGGCCACGGGATAGACATACATGTGATTGCGAATGCCCAGCAGCAACCCCTCGTAACGGAATACGCCCATATCGTGGAGCTCGGATCGCGGCGGCGGATCCGCGGCGTTCCGTTGTTCCGGCGCCGCCACGTGGGGATGTCCGTGCAGCCAATCGTCATCGGCCAGGTCCACCGTCAGAATGTCCCCGGAAAACGTCCAGTCCGTGCCGGTGCCGCTTACAGCCAGCGCCACCGAACGGCGCCACGCCTCGGAGTCCCGCCCGCCCTCGAGTTGCGTCCAGGTCTTGAACATGCCGAGATAGCGGCCGGTGACGGGATCGTAACTGACATTCGAACGGTCAGCATTGAATACCCCCGTCGCTTCAAGCTTTTCCTTCGCATTCGGAATCGCCATCTTGTCGAAGCCCATGCTGACGGTCTCCGCGACGCTCCGGCCGTCGTTGCTCAACGTGTGCATGACGAACTGGTGCCCCTTGAAGGCGCGATAGCGGCATTCGGCTCCGGGATCTCTCGTGACGGAGTCGAAACCCATTCCGTAGACGATGTTGTTGGCACCGCTGTCGTCTTCGAATTCGTAATGCCTCAACGCGGGCTTGGTCCAGTGCACGGCATCGGCCGATTCGGCGTAGAGCCCGGGCGCGCGGGTTAGCCCGAACTGCTCTCCGCGCACCCGCCAAACCGTGTTGTACCACATCCGGTACACGCCGGCCGCCTCGTCGTGGATCACGATCGGCCCGCCGCTGATCCGATTCCAGACGGTCTCGATCGGTTCCGTCGGCTCCAGCACGCGCACACCCGAGTGCGCGAACTGCCCGTAGAAACGCTCGACGTTTTGCGAGGCCGCGACCACGGCCTCGTCGAGCATCAACTGTCGGTATTGCATGTCGAGAACCTCCCCCGCATGCGCTGCGGCGCCTAATATAACGAGAATGATGAATCGGGTGTATGTTTTCATGCCGGCCTTCATTTTGGGTTTTTCGTTTTTGTTCTTCGGCGCCCTGTTTTCGAAGAGGCCGCGGGTTGCAGCATGGCGGCCTCACGAATTCTGATTCGGGCGATCGCCCGCCGACAAGCAGGCGTAAGCGGATAATTGAGGAAGCCGCGGGTTGTACGAAAGATCCCCATTTCGACCAGCAAATGTTTCAGCCCGGCCATCCAACAGGCAATCTTCGGTCCGCCATAGACGGCAGACATCATCCGGTTCATGCGCGCTTGCAGCCGCCGGGCTTCGGCCAACCGCCCGGCCCGCACGGCCGCCACAATCTCCCCGGCCAGGCGCCCATTGAAGATGCCGCCGCCCAGCAGCAATCCGTCATACCCCGCCGCAAGATACGACACACAGTCGAATTCGTTCCCGTTGAGCAGGCACAGTACCGGCCGGGCCACGCGGGCGGCCAACGCCATTTGCCGACGCACCGGGTCAGCGGAGCTGTCCTTGAGCAAGACCACCTTCGGTTCCGCGATGATGCGCGCCAGGCTGGCCGTTGTGATGGCCACGGCCGCGTGGCGGCCACGGTCGTAGATGCCAACCGGCAGAGGGCTGCGGCGGATGGCCTCGAGGTAAAGCGCTTCGACGTTGGCTGGGGTCGCGTTCAACAGGAAATAGGGCGGGGCGATGACGGCGATATCCGCGCCGTCCTCGGCCGCCGCCCGCATGTTGTCGAGAATCCGCGCGGCGGAATTGTCGGTGACCTGGGCGGCGACCGTCAAGCGGCCCCGCGCCGCGGCGACCACGGACTGCACCAGCGTCCGCCGTTCCCGGTCCGGCATCCAGGGCCCTTCACCACAGGTGCCCCCGAGAAACAACCCGCGCACCCCCAGCCGCAGGTGGTGTTCAACCAGCCGCTTGACCGCTACTTTGTCCACCGTCAGGCGCGCCGTAAAAGGAGTCGGCGTGGCTGACCAGACCCCGCCCAGGCGCTCGGGGAAACTCCTGATCAGTGTCCCGCTCCCGGCATGGTGGCCGCACGCTCGGATTGATCCATACCTTTTCATCGCGCTCATCTTCGTACAGGCCCCGGTCATCCCGCAACGCTAAACGAGTGGTCAATTCTTTTGACCGCCTTGCCGAGGGTGGCGCTGCCGGGGGGGGGGGCGGATGCGCCGCGCTCATTGATGCGGGTGAAGTTGGGCGGGATATTGGAGAGGGCGCTTCCGAGTTTCTGTGGGGACAATTCTATTCATTTCTTCCGAGAGAGATCAGAGACGCGTCGAACTTCGGTGCGAGGCGGTGAAGCGGATCGCGTAAGCGTATCCGAGCAAGGGGGGCGATCAAGTGTGCGAGTAAATGGCCGCAGTGGGAGGAAGCCGTGACCAGTGTTCAGTGATCGGTGATCAGTGATCAGTCCATCTGATTTTTCGGGGGAGAGAGAACTCGAGGCATTGGGGACCCAGAAGTGGAGTCCCCCCAATCTTTGTCGTGAGCTTTGTCGTGAGCTTTGTCGTATAGACGTGGGCGGGTTGCAGTGTTCGGGTTACGTATGGAAGGAAATTGTCTCTCGGTGTACGAGAACGGCGACGCGAAGGGTGGACGAGTGGGACAGATTCTCCTCGTTATCCGTTCTCGTCGCCGCTCTCGTAAACCGGGTGACGAACGGGCCCCTCCTGTAACACTTACCCGCCACCCTTGCTCGGATACACGTA
Source organism: Fidelibacterota bacterium (assembly GCA_021734645.1). Taxonomy (GTDB): domain Bacteria; phylum Verrucomicrobiota; class Kiritimatiellia; order JAIPIQ01; family JAIPIQ01; genus JAIPIQ01. The sequence continues at coordinate 5,796 of JAIPIQ010000049.1, forward strand.
CGCGATTTCCTTCCATCGAAACCCAACCGTTGGTGCCCTCAAGAACAGGGCGCTCATCTTCGTACAGGCCCCGGTCACCCCGCAACGCCAAACGAGTGATCCATTCTTTTGACCGCCTTGCCGAGGGTGGCGCTGCCGGGGGGGGGGCGGCTGCGCCGGGCTCAGTTCACGGCGCTGGCCCCGTGCGCGCCGCACCCCTTCGCTGCCGCAAGCTGCCGCCCGCGTGAAAATGTGAGGCCACTAACACCGGCGCCCGCGGCGCCTCGCACCCATTCAACAAACCCGTTATGAGCCGCAATAGTCGCCGATTCATTTGTTCCGTATTCTGTTCATAATGGGCGGCGGAAGGAACCAAAACGGGAAAATACGGATCCGCGTCGCGGCAGATCAGACTGAGGTCTGTCCCCACCTTCAAGCCGCTCTGGGCCAGGGCGCTGAACACGGTCATATAGCATTGGGGCTTGAAGACCAACCAACCATCCGGCCGGTCTCGATGACGCAGCAATTTCTCAGCGGCCTTCCTGACGCTGACCGGATCGTCGTCGCACAACACCTCGGCCGCCCGGATGCCGACGCATCGGGAACCCGCGATCCCGGCGCGAAAGCCCTCCAAACTGCGGCGATCGCCTTCCCGCAGTCCGCGCGGAGCGATCACAGCCAAGGACCGATGACCCCGCGCGAGCAACAGGCCCGCCGCATGACGACACACCGCCTGATAGTCCACATCCAGAGAGGGCAAGGCCAGCCCCTGGAATACCGTGCCCAATACCAAGCAGGGTAGCCCTTGCTGCCAGAACCATCGCTGCGTCGCTTCAGGACTGCTCAGCAAAAGCCATAAATCCGCCCGCCGTTGCAGCACCCACTCCTTGAGCATCACCGCGGGATGCGCGAGGGCGTAGGCGGAAACATCTTCCACCTTAAAGTCGATCCCGGACCGAGCCAAGCGCTCGACAAGCTGATAATTCCGGTTTATGGCCGAGGCATAATAGGCGGCTGGCATTCGACTTTGCAGCAGGCGGACACACGCCGCGGAGCGCCCCCCCCGTGGCGCTGGGGCCCCGACCACGATTCTGCGGGCCGGGCGCGCCTGAATAGCCAACCACCCGTCCCTCTCCAATTGCCGCAGGGCCACCCGCAAAGTGGGGCGGCTTACCTGTAATTCCCGGCTCAGCGCCCGTTCGGACGGCAGCAAGCCCGCCAGCTCACCCCGGTCAATGGCCATCCGCAAGCTTGCAACGGTTTCGGCCGCCAGTGACGGACGTTTAACGGGCGAGGTCAGGAAAGACCTCCTCACGGCTCATGGGGCCCCGGGCATTCATCATTCCGGACGGATGGTGATGAGATACTCCCGGGCGGCGGGCAGCTCGAGATCCACGCGGACATTCAGATCCTCGAGGCGGGCGGTCCGGATCTGCGGGGGTTGGGCGCCATCGGCGGGCTGCGCGGTCACCGTGTACGTGCCGGGGGGCAGATTGCGCCAGAGCAGCAGGCCGAAGCGCGGGTTGTCGGCATCGAAATTCCAGAAGCGGATATCCACCTGGCCGGGACCGGTCACCCGGGTCAGGGCCGCCCAATCGCTGGTGGGGTGCGACCAGGTGACCGCGTGCGTCGGCCAGAACGAATCACCCCAGGGCAGCCAGGCGCCGGTGAACACGGTGTACAGCATATCCGGTCCGGGCCAGCGCTTGAGATCGTCGGTCGCGCGGACTTCGGAGGTGAGCATGGGGCGGTTGTAGCGCAGGGTCTCTTCGAGGTCACGTTCGAGACCGGGAATCAGCGCCTCGGGATGGCCGGTGATCTGGAAACGCACCAGGGGCGCGCATTCCGGCAGCGCCGCCAGTTCCGCCAGGTAGGCATCGAACCGGGGGTCTCCGGTCCGGGCGCGATAGGCCAGCAGATAGGGCGCGTAGAAACCCGTCTGATGCCACTGGTGCAGCTCGTAGCGCTGCCGTTCAGCCGAGGGGTATGCGCCGCTCGCCTCTTCAGGCGCCGGGGGCGTCCAGCCCTCGACCGGCTCGTAGGCCAGGGCCTGTTCCAGCGAACGGAAGATGGGTTCGACGTATTTGACGTCCCCGGTTTTCAGGTATGCGGCGGCCAGGAGGCCGAAGGCATGGGCATGGACGCCCCGACCCCAATTGTAGTAGGCCCAGATCAGATCGGGCCGGTACCAGTTGCCGCGACCGGATCCCAAGGCGCCGGTTTCGGGATCCACGGCGGCCGGCGCCACCCCGGCCAACTTGCCGTCGGCCTCGCGCAGCGTGGCGGCCACCCAGGTGTCGGCCAGCTCGAGCCAGATCCGGTCCACGTCCTCGTGCCCGCCGCGCCAGGCCAGCCAGGTCAAACCTTTGAACCCACGGGTGTGGTACGGCACGTAGGCGCGCATCTCGGGCGAATCGTCGGCCTCGAATGCATTGATGGTGACACTCTTGAAATAGCGGCCCTCGGGACGGAGCACGGTCCAGATATTGGTGGTCAGGCCCAACAACAGCCGGTTGCGTTCCACATAAACGGACTCCTCGGGCTCGAACGCCAGCATCAGGGGTTGGGTATCGGCCGTGGGCTCCGCGGAATGCTCGACGTCCCAGAGCCGCTTGGAATAGCCCAGATCGAGTCCGCCCTCGGCCTTCTCCCAGGCGCCGTCCACCAGACGGCGCAGTCCGGCGCGGCTGAACTCGTTGCCGTCGGCCAGCAACAGCACGGGCCCCCAGGCCCGCAAGGCCTCGACATCATCGCCCCAGCCGCCGCCAAGCTGGCCATCCGGGGCCTGGCGCTCCTCGAACCACCAGGCGATCAAATCGCGCAGGCGCGCGTGGGTCTCGCGGGTCAGGCGCGCCCAGGCGGGCGCCACCGGATCGGTCGAGATAAATTGGTCGCCCCACCGCAAGCGTTCCCCCAGATACATGCGGTAGAGCGGCTCGGTCGGTACGCGCAGGACCAATTCCTGCATGATCTTTGCACCATACAGGACCGGCAGGAACGAGCCGCGGGTGCCTTCGCCGAGCAAGACCTGGCGTCCGTGCAGGAACAGCAGGGGATCGTAGAGCACATGACCGGGATCAAGGCGCGGCCGCAAATAGCTGGCACTGCCGGCCGACGTCATGCCCCCCGCGGCCACCTCGCGCAAGAGGTCGGCAATCTCCCGCAGGGAGAGGGCGCCCGGCGCGGGGGCCGGATCGAGCTCGGGATGGGCGCGCAGGTGGTCACTGAGCGCGCGCATCAAGACGTGATAGGGATGGAATTGCGGCTCGGCGGCCAGCACCAGGAGCGCATCCAATTGCTGTTGCGGGGCAGCGATTTCCCGCGCGGCAGCCAGCGCCCCGGCTTCATCGCCGCCGCGAAAAGCCGCCAATACACCCGCCACCCGGCCCTCGGGATCGGCCCCGCCAAACACGCGCTGACCGTCCGCGGTCAGCCGCCACGGCACCGTACGGACCGCGGGCGCACTATGCACCGCGCGCGGTTTGCTGTAGATGCGGATATTGTCATACCGCAAGCTGGAATGGGCGCCGAGCGTGATCCACTGGTGGTCCGGCCCTTCGAGCGGGAAGGGCAATTCCGCCTCGATCAACATTTCGCCATCACGCTTGAGATAGGCGCGCGTGCCCTCGACCACGGCCTCGAATTGATAGCGCACGCCCGGTTCGGGCAGCGGGCCATCGTTGCGCGCCAGCCGCCGCCCGGCGAACAACTCAACGGTATTCTGCGAATTCCGGTTGCGGCCGTGCACCAGCGAAACCCCCGTCGCCCGGCCACCCCAGGTCGAGGCTTTCAACATCGGCGCATGCTGGACCATGCTCCGTCCGGTGCTCTCGATCCAGCGGGCCTCGTAGACAACCTTCTGGTCGCCGGACACCGGGTAGGCAAAAAAGAGGCTCGCTTTGGCCCCCGAGCCGACCAGTTCGCCATCAATAATGCGCAGATCCTTGTCCGCCCCCCCCTCGAGCAGCCAGGCCGGCCCCACCTCGTCCCCCTCGAAGTCATCGGCATAAACGAGTTCCCAATCGTCCGGGGCCGGACTTTCCGCCCGCGCACGCCCCAGCCCGCTCGCCACGCACACACTCAAAAACAAGGTCCACAGGCTCATTCGTATCCTGATCATAATCGCGCTCCTCATGTTGTCTGGTTGTTATGGGTTCGATTCATCGGCCGCGCCGCCGAATCGTATCCAGTTGGCGCCGCGGCTGCGCGGGGTTTCCGCATGGAAGATCGCATGTTTGATGTCTGGTCCGTGGGTATGCTGCCAGGCGGCGCCCTTGTAGTGCGCGCCGTAGGCTTGGCCGTCGGCCACGACCAGGCTCACGCAGATATCTTCGTACCACGGCGCCGGCAGATTGATCTCTTCCCACGGCAGCATGAACTCGTATACGATTTCCTTCTGCTCCGGATAATACTCGATCGCCATGGGAATGTCCACAACGCCGTCGGGCAGATCCGGCCAGTCGCTTCGACGATACGCGGTCAGGCCCATTTCGTCATGCTTGGCGATGTCCCAATGCGTCCCGCCGAAGACCTCGCCGGGCCGGCCCCGCGTGATGAAAAATTGCAGCGCATCCCCCCGGTATAAACGGGTCGGATAGGCGTTGGCATTGCGGTATTCCCCAACCCCACCGACAATCACCCGCACGAAAACGCCGGGACCGGCATCGAAAGCCAGCCACACATCAATGCGCTCGAACGGTTCCGTGTGCTCGAAATCCTCGATCGTGGCGACCGGCGCCCAATCCAGCGGTTCCGGGATGCCGTCGATCTTGAACGACCGGCTCTGACGGGGCAAAACCGCCACTGGGCGGGCCTGCGCAACCAGGGTGTCGGGCGTGCGTTGGACCCCCTGGATATTGTGGGTCACCAATTCTGTCGCATCGCCCAGCGTCAGGTCCGTTGTCCCGTACAGGTAGCCATCTGCCTGGACATTGCTGATCACGACCCGCCCGCCGCCTGACCCGGTTTCGTTGATACTGATCGCGGCATTGAAGTAATCAACGCCCGCCTCGAGATCCGGATAGACCAGCAGCCCATCAATCAGGATGCTTTCATAATGCTGGAAATCCCCGATCAGCACGCCCGGACCGCCGCCACCGACTGGCGACACGGTGCAGTTGCGAATGACAACCCGCCCCTGGTTTTCCTCGCCGGAGACCCCCTCGACCGCCAGCGGATGCCCGCGGTTGATCGAGGTGCAGCCGTCGAAGGTAATCGTTTTCCAGTGCCCGCGCGCCCGGATCCCATAATCGTTCCATAGCTTCCCGGTCCGGTGGCCTTCCAATCGCACGTCTTTAAAGATCATGTGCGCCCAAGCCTCCTCGGGCGGGTTGGGACCGGCACTCGGCCGGTGCCAGAACTGGTCGCCGTAGCCCGCATTGAGCAGGTCCATGCGCCATTCGATCACTGCGTCCGGATGAATCGGGCCGCCTCCGCGCCAGGCCCCGTAGTCGCTGTTGTGCCACACCCCGTCAATATAGGCCCGCTCGGCAACGTACAGGGTCAACCCAAACATCGGCCCGGCGTTGCCCCGGCCGCGCCAGACGGGACCGACGGTATATTCCGGATTCGCATCCTGGCAGAGATGGCTCCGGAAGACGCAATCGCCGTCAATCAAGAGGCGGTCCACGACGCCGAGATTGAACGTCCCGTGCTGTCCGCCCGGGCGATGGCGGATGCCGCCGCCGCGTTCCCAATCAATATGCACATTGCGGAAGATCATGTCCCGCGTGCGGGTTTCCGTCTCGCTGGGGGCTTCGCGCCAGGGGCGGGGCTGCGTGAACACGAATGGCCGGGTGGCATTGTTTTGACCCTCCCGCGCGCCGTAGTCGAAGTGGTGAATGGCCACGTTGCGGAATTCCACGCGGGTACGGGCATACACCCGGAAGATTTCCGCGCCGGTGGCCACGGCGGGGTCATCGGGGGTTTCTCCGGGATGATGGGCGCGGTCATACGTCAGATCCTCGATGATGAAATCCCCGTCGAACCCCGCGGTCTGCGCCACCAGGGCCACGCCTTCGTCTGGCCCCAGGCGCGCGGCGGGACGCAGGGTGGTGATGTTCATCCCCTGCCCCTTGATGATCACCGTCTCGTTGCGGGTGATCGCCGCATCGTGTTCGGTCACCCCCGCCGGCAACAGGATCATCACCGGTCCCTCCACATCGGCCAGAGCCGCGTTCAGCGTCTGGCCGGGCGCGACCGCCACGACGGATATGTTGTCGCGGGCTTGAGCCGGAAAGGCCATGGACACGGCCAGGGCCGGACCTGCCAGAGCACGCCCGATGGCTTGCATTCTTGTGGAAACGTTAATGCTACTCATGGATATCTCCTTTGCTTGTCTTCTCTGTTTTCATGAATTTACTCCGTGCGTGCGGCAGTCGCCGGCGGAGTGGCTGAGCAGTGCTCCAACCATACGAGACGGTAATTCGCCGCGCCAATGTCCACCGTCACACGTGACCCGTCTACGGACAGGTTCCGCCGGGTGTACCCATCGAAGGCGGCAAATTGACCGGGTTTCAACCCCAGCGCTTCGATGTCCAGGTCGAGAGTGACGTTCGGCGCCGGTTCGCGAGTCAGGTTGGACACCACCAACAGGGACCGTTGGCCGGCATGCCGCCAGAGGCTGATCACCGGCCCTGCCGGGACGGCCCGGACCGGAACTTCGTTCCAGTAGGGCAGGAAGTCGGCGGTGGCCATATCGAAGCGGCGGCGTACGGCCATCAGCAGGCATTGCGGGCGGGCATTGCGCGCGTAGGGATCGGCCAGCGTCGGCCGCCGGGTCCAGTGCCGGTTCATCATCCCGCTCCAGATCCGGGCCGGATCGTTATGCAACAGCGTCACGGCCATAATTTCATTGTGGTTGTCGTGATGATGCTTGGTGTCAAACTGCTTGGGAATCCCGGTCGGGCCCATGGTCGAGCCGCTCCGGTAGGCATCGAGGGGCAGCAGCGATTCCATGGTCCGTGAGCCTTCCCCGGACATTTTGTATGTGGTCCAGGGCAGGGAGGAAGGGCCGGCATGCGTCATGATGACGCCGTCGGTCAGCGGCGCTTCGCGGCACAGGGCATAAATGCGCCGTTGCTGCGTCCAGACCTCGTAATAGTCCCAGGTAGGATGCAACTGCCCGGCGGCGTCGCGCCAACCACTGCCGGCCAGCTCGTTCCGGTCCGGAAAGTACCCGGCATGGAAATCGAGGTGCAGACCGGTAATCCCAAACCGTTGCATCACGTCCTCGAGCTGCCAGACGACATAGTCCTGGGCCGGGCGACGCACGTTCAGCATGGTGGTATGCCGGAACGGCTGCGGGGGCAGTTTCTCCATTTCAGCGCGCAACGCGAAATTTTCTTCGTCCAAGGGCGAGATGTAGTTGCAGAAGTAGTGCATGAAGGTCATGCCGCGGCGGGTCGCCTCCCGGGAGATAAACCGGCACTGCGCGAGCCGTTCGGGATCACTGATCTCCCAGCGGCCCCACCGGTCCCAGTAGCCGCCCTCGCCAGCGTAGAACCCGCGGTAACCGAAGCGTTCCATGATGTCGAGCAGCAGATGCTCCTGTTCCCAGTCAAGCGATAGGGCGTGCCCCCAGCGGCCGGGCAGATAGGTGCTGAGAAAATGCGGCACGCCGCCGGTCTCGGCGCTCAGCCCCGATATCCGTTCCGCCCGCGTATCGAAAATGCTGTTTTGCTGCACCGGTTCGCGAAATGTATCCAGCAGCACGGTCCGCTCCGTCAGCACCGGTTGCTCCGTAGCCACGGTTCCGCCGGACTCGATCCCCCGCTCAATGCGGACCGCGTCCAGATCGAAATGCGAGCGAATCCGGTTGTGCAGCCCGCCCAAAACCATGCGGGCCGCATAGAGATCCACCTCCACGGCATCGGTTTCGGTCTGCCCGGCGGGCGCGCCGTCCTGCCAGAGTGTCAATTGCTGTTGCGTGGTTCCCAGGCCCTGCCAATGCACCCGCAGGTGCGTCCATTCCCCGGGTGTCCACCGCGCGTTGCCGAAGCGCAGCGGGCGTTGTTCCCCCGATGGATCGCCCGAACGGAACACCCATTCCTCGCCCGCGCCGGTCAAAGCGATCCAGTGCGCGCCGTCGTCGAAGGCCACCAGGGCGCCCGTTTCCGGACCGGTCGGCCGCACCCACAGGTCCAGCAGGAATCCATCCGGGGCCACGTGCCCGTACGCCGGGTAGTGAATGTTAACGAATTCCTGGTACTCTTCGACGCTGTCAACCCCGCCAACCTGCCCGATATACCATGTGATGGGATCTTCAGGCCGCGGCATGACCGGCAGCGCCAGCAGGGCCATGTCAATCCGGATCGGTTCGGTCAACTCGACCGGGCGGTCGGCAATCCAGACCCGGAGCAGCACCGTATCGTCTTGAGGGACGATTTCCATCATCTGTTCGCGGTCTCGGACCGGCCAGTCGCCCCGGGGCGTCGCCAGGAACCACGACAGGCCGGTGTCCATGTCGTTGAACATGACGTTTTCCGAAACCGGCCCGCGCCCCCCCTCTTCCGCCCGCTGGCCCGGCGACTGATGCCGCCACGCATCCGACCGATTGCCGGCGCCATAAAGACTGATGAGGTTCACATGCTCCCGGCGGACCGGGATTTCCAGCACCGCGGAGCGCAACGCGATCGGTTCGCGCGGATCGAGGGTGATGACAAACCGGTTTAACCCTTCGTACGCCAGGGTTACTTCCGCGCGGGCCTCGAGGGCGCCCGCCCGCCCCCGGGCTTCGAACCGCGCCCGGTTCGGTTGCCGTTCAATCGCGCCGCGCTCCCAGGTCAACGGCGCGTCCGACTCGACGACCAGCCGCGGCCGACCGGCCAGCAACTCCCGCCCCTGGGAGATGATCTGCTCGGGGAACGGGCTATCGGACGAAAAGTGGTGGCGCCGCCCCCAGACGGAAACCGTATTGTCC
>JAIPIQ010000050.1 GCA_021734645.1 Fidelibacterota bacterium
ACCGTGAACGCCGATGCCGAAACCCAAGCCTGGACCCACGCCTTCGCGCAACAGGTCGCAGAGCGGGCCGCTGAGTTCGACCACCTGGCGCTGACCGCGGACCTGCGCGACCGACCCGTGCCGGTCCTGGAAGAGCTGGCCAGCGCGGAGGGCGGTTGGCCGGCAGATCCGCGCCGCCGCGCCGCCGCCCGGCTGCAGACCATCGAACGGCTGACCGCCCGCTGCCTCGAACTCGAGACCGCCATGGATTTCAGCTTTCTCTACGACGCGTCCCGCCACCTGCTGAGTATCGGCTTCGATGTGGATGCCCGGAAACTCGATCCGGGCTGCTACGACCTGCTGGCCTCGGAAGCGCGGTTGGCCAGTTTCCTGCTGATCGCCGATGAACAGGCGCCCTCGGAGCATTGGTTCGCGCTCGGCCGGCTCTTGTCGGCCCGCGACGGGCAGGTGGCCCTCCTGTCCTGGAGCGGATCCATGTTCGAATACCTGATGCCGGCCCTGCTGATGCCCCACCACCGGGATTCGCTGCTGGACCGCACCTGCCGCGCCGTCATCGCCCGCCAGATCCGCTACGGCCGGCAACGCCATGTCCCCTGGGGCATTTCCGAGTCCTGTTACAACGCGCGCGACGCCGGCAACGTGTATCAGTACCGGGCCTTTGGCGTGCCCGGCCTCGGCTTGCAGCGCGGCCTGGCCGACGACCTGGTGGTGGCGCCCTATGCCACGATGCTGGCCCTGCCCTTCGCGCCGCGCGAAGCCTGCGAAAACCTGCGCCGCCTGGCAACCCGCGAAGACGCGCTCGGCGCCTACGGCCTGTACGAGGCCGTGGACTATACGCCCGCCCGCGTGCCCCGCGGTCAGTCCCGCGCCGTCGTCCGCGCCTTCATGACCCATCATCAGGGCATGGGCCTGGTCGCCCTCGGGAACCTGCTGCTGGCCAACCCCATGATCCGCCGCTTCATGGCCGAACCCGCCATGCGCGCCACCGAACTGCTACTCCACGAACGGATGCCCCATACGGCCGCCGTGCTGCAACCCTACGAACGCGAAATCAACCCCGCCGCCCAGTCCGCCGATACCGATCCGCGCAATCTGATGCGCGTCTTTTCAGATCCGTCCACCCCCACCCCCGAAGCACACTTCCTGTCCAACGGCAACTATCATGTGATGCTGACGCCCGCCGGCGGGGGGAGCAGCCGGTGGCGCGACCTGGCCGTCACCCGCTGGCGCGAAGATGTCACCCGCGACCACTGGGGCGCCTTCATCTATGTGCGCGACGTCGAATCCGCCACCTACTGGTCCGCCGCCGCCCAGCCCACCGGCCGCGCCGCCGACCGCTACGAGGCCATCTTCACCCAGGGCCGCGGGGAGTACCGCCGCCGCGATCTTGCCATCGAAACCCATACCGAAATCTGCGTCTCACCCGAGGACGACGTGGAAATCCGACGCGTGACCCTCAATAACTTCGGCCGCAAGACGCGGCAAATGGAACTGACCAGCTTTGCCGAAGTGGTCCTCGCGCCGCACAATGCCGACCTGGCGCATCCGGCCTTCAGCAAGCTGTTCGTCCACACCGAAATCCTGGCCGACCAGCACGTGATGCTCTGTTCGCGCCGGGAACGGGAACCCGAGGGGGACACGCCCTGGTTGTTTCATGTACTCGATGTGCCGGGCGCGACCGCCGCCCCGTCATTCGAGACCGACCGGGCCCGCTTTATCGGCCGCGGCCGCACCGCCGCCCACCCCGCCGCCCTGGACGCGCCGCCCGGACTGGCCCGGCCCCTGGCCGGCGGGGCCGGCGCCGTGCTCGATCCGGTCATGGCCGCCCGGCAAAGCGTCGCGGTCCCGACGGACCGCGCCGCGGTCCTGCACCTGATTACGGGCGTCGCGCCGACCCGCGCGGCCGCGCTGGCCCTCGCGGACAAGTATCGGGACCACCACTTCGTGAGCCGCGCGTTCGACATGGCCTGGTCTCATAGCCAGATTGTCCGCCGGCAACTCAATGTCACGGAAGCCGAAACGCAGAGTTACGGAAGGCTGGCCGGTTCCATTCTTTTCGCGCACTCGCGGCACCGCGCGGCGCCGGATATCCTGGCGAAAAACAGGATGGGGCAGCAGGAATTGTGGCGCTTCGGCATTTCGGGTGATTGGCCGATCATGCTCTTGCGGATCGGCGACCTGAACCGGATCGCCCGTGTGCACGACGCCTTGCGCGCCCATGCGTACTGGCGCCTGAAAGGACTGACCAGCGACCTGGTGATCGTCAACGAAGATTATTCGGGCTATCGGGCGACCCTGCACGACCGGATCATGGCCGCCATCGCCGCCGAGTCGGGCACGGATCTGGTGGATCGGCCCGGCGGCATTTTCGTGCGCCGGATCGAGAGTTTGTCCGATGATGATCTCGTGCTGCTGCAAACGGTCGCCCGCGTGGTCCTGCGGGATACGGCCGAGACGTTGCAGGAGCAGGTGGCCCCCGGGGCCCCCCCCCGGCGGCTGCCGCCGCCGTTCCGGCCCGCCGCCTCTTCGTCCACGGAACCCGCGCCGCAATCGCTGGCGCAGCGGGAACGGGTGTTCGCCAATGGACCGGGCGGCTTTACGCCGGACGGCCGCGAATACACGATCACCCTCGAACCCGGCCAGATGACGCCGGCGCCCTGGGTGAACGTCATCGCCGCCCCCCACATCGGCACCATCGTCAGCGAAAGCGGCAGCATGTTCACCTGGGCCTGCAACGCCCATGAATTTCGCCTGACGCCCTGGCATAACGATCCGGTCGCCGACGAAAGCGGCGAAGCATTCTACCTGCGCGACGAGGAAACCGGCCGGTTCTGGTCGCCGACCCCGTTGCCCGCGCCGGGCCGGGCGGGCACCGTCTGCCGGCACGGATTCGGCTATACCGTCTTCGAACACGAGGAGTCCGGTCTGGCCACGGCGGCCTGGGTCTACGTGGCCATGGATGCGCCGGTCAAGTTCTTCGTGGTCAAGGTCCGCAACCGCTCGGGCCGCCCGCGGCGGCTGTCACTGACCGCTTTTTACGAACTGGTGCTCGGCGAATGGCGGCACGCCAACGCCATGCATATCGTCACGGAACTCGATCCCCAGACCGGCGCGGTGTTCGCCCGCAATCCCTATAGCCGCGAATTTTCCGGGCGCGTCGTCTTTGCCGGCTGCAGCGAGGCCGGTACGTCCGTGACTGGCAGCCGCATGGAATTCCTGGGCCGCAACGGGTCGCTCGCCGCCCCGGCCGCCCTGGGTCGCGTGCGGCTGTCCAACGCCACCGGCGCAGGCTTCGACCCCGGCATCGGCATGCAAACCGCCTTCGACCTCGCCCCGGACCAGACGCGCGAAGTGGTCTTCACCCTGGGCGCGGCCAACGGCGCCGAGGAAGCCCACGCCTGCCTGGCCCGCTTCGGCGGGCGGGCCGGGGCGCGCGCGGCGCTGGAAACCGTCTGGGCGCACTGGAACCATACCCTCGGCGCCGTCTATGTGGAAACCCCCGACGCGGCAACGAATATTCTGCTGAACGGCTGGCTGCCCTATCAAACGCTGTCCTGCCGCCTTTGGGGCCGCAGCGGCTTCTATCAATCCGGCGGCGCCTACGGCTTCCGCGATCAGCTCCAGGACGCCATGGCGCTGGTGCACGCCAGGCCGCACCTGCTGCGCGAGCAGGTGCTGCGCTGCGCTGGCCGCCAGTTCAAGGAGGGCGATGTGCAGCATTGGTGGCACCCGCCCGGCAATGCCGGCGTCCGCACCCACTTCTCGGACGACTACCTCTGGCTGCCCCTGGCCACCGCCCGCTATGTGCTCGCCACCGGCGACACCGGCGTCCTCGACGCAACGGCGCCCTTCCTCGACGGCCGCCCCGTCAACGCCAACGAAGAGGCCTATTTCGAGGCGCACGCGCAGGCCACCGAAAGCGGAACCCTCTACGAACATTGTGTGCGCGCGTTGCGCCACGGCCTGCGCTTCGGCGCGCACGGCCTGCCCCTCATCGGCTGCGGCGACTGGAACGACGGCATGAATCGCATCGGCCGCGAAGGCAAAGGCGAAAGCGTATGGCTGGCCTGGTTTCTACACGCGGCGCTGACCCGCTTCGCCGAAATCGCCGCCGCCCGCAACGATACCGCCTTCGCCGATTCCTGCCGGACGGAAGCGGCCGCGCTGGCAAAGCGCACCGAAGCCAGCGCCTGGGACGGCGCCTGGTACCGCCGCGCCTACTTCGACGACGGCACCCCCCTGGGTTCCGCCCAGAACGACGAATGCCGCATTGATTCGCTCAGCCAGAGCTGGGCGGTCATCAGCGGCGCCGCCCAACCCGCGCGGGCGCGGCAAGCCATGCGCTCTGTTCAGGAACACCTGGTGCGGCGCGCCGACGGCTTGATCCAACTGTTCGCGCCGCCCTTCGACCGCACCGCCCTGGAACCCGGCTACATCAAGGGCTATCCGCCCGGCATGCGCGAGAACGGCGGACAGTACACCCACGGCGCCCTCTGGTCCGTCATGGCCCTCGCCCTGCTCGGCGATCACGATGACGCCTGGGACCTGTTCCAGATGCTCAACCCCATCCGGCACGGCGACACGGCGGAGAAAATCGAGCGCTACAAGGTCGAACCCTATGTCATGGCGGCGGACGTCTACGGCCGCGCCCCCCATGTCGGCCGCGGCGGCTGGACCTGGTACACCGGCGCCGCCGGCTGGATGTACCGGCTGGGCCTCGAAACCCTGCTGGGCCTCGAACGGCAGAACGATCATCTGCGTTTAACCCCGCGGCTGCCGGCCGAAGGCTGGCCCTCGTACCGCGTCCATTATCGCTATCGCGAAACCATGTATCATATCGAAGTGCGCAAGAACGAGTCCACCCCCCTGGCCCAGCCCCGCATTCTGGTGGACGGCGTGGAACAGCCGGATGACCGCATCCCCCTGCGTGACGACCACCAGGATCACTTCGTCGAAGCCTATCGCTAGCCTTCAGAGACTGAGATCACGGCCCGCCAGGATCGCGGCCCCGCCGCAGGCCGCGGCCAGTTCGGCGCGCACGCCGTGGGCGCCAATGCACAACAAGCGATCACCCGCCCGCAGCAGATACGCCGCCGACGGCGCCACCACCTGCCGGTCTTCCGCATCCCTTATGCTCACCACCAGCGCGCCAGCCTTCTGACGCAGATTGGTGGCGCCCAACGCCTGGCCAATCAGGGGGCTGCCCGGCGGCAGCAACAGTTCGACCATCTCGAGATTCTCTCCCCGCGTGGCATCGCTGAAGAACTGAGCCATGGCCGGATTGGTCACCAGCGTGGAAATCAGGCGCGCGCCGGCCGTGACCGGCGAGATCACCTGGTCGGCGCCGGCCCGGCGAATGCGCGCAGTCGAATCGTCATTTTCCGCCCGGGCCACAATATGCAGCTTGGGATTCAACTCGCGGGCCGTCAGCACCACGAACACGTTGTCCGCGTCCGAAGCCAGGACCGTGACCACGCCGCGGGCCTGCTTGATCCCCGCCTGCTCGAGGACCTCCTCATCATGGGCATTGCCCTGCACATTCGGGTAGCCGGCCTTCTCGGCCAAAACGGTCATCTCCGCATTCTGATCAATGACCACAAACGGCACTGCCAGCCGCTCCAAGTCCTCGCAGATCTGGCGCCCCATCCGCCCAAAACCGCAAATCAACAAGTGGCCATGCATTTTCTTGATGGTTTCGTACATGTTTCGTCTCCCGAGGACGGCTTGGATTTCGACCGTTACAATGGCAGAGGCCACCGCGCCAATCAAGAGCGCGACCCCGCCCGCGCCCAGCACAATCAGCAGCATGGTGACCACCCGCCCCGCCGGCGTGTGGTCCGGCTGCATGGAGCCCAGCGTGGATATCACATTGAGCGTCCGGTAAACCCCTTCCCGAAAGGTCACGCCTTCCGCCGCCATGTAGCCCAGGGCGCCCAGCAGGGACAACCCCAGAATGTACCCCGCCAGAAAACGGAAAATGCGCTTGGCCTTCGTGTAATACGGCAGAAAAAGCGGGCCGTTCATGGGGCACATTCACCGGCGGAATGGCCACCGGCGCCAGGAGACCGGACGGGCCCACGAGCCGTCACTGCACGGTAAAAGATCATCTTCATTGCGTCCTCTTCGCCCTTCAGTAATAGCACAGGCCCGCCAATCCGCCAGCGCCATTTTATCGGGCGGGCCGCGCCGGGCGCGCAACAGGCATAGCAATAGAGGCGACCTTCTCCAAACAAAACACAGACAGGCCAGGATCGCCGCCTCGTCCTCCAGCCGCTGGAACGCGACAACGTCTCTGAATGACGCCCGACTCGCGACGCCCGACTCCCAGCGGTCACGGCCAGCGATAGGTGAATCTCCGGGCGTCGGGCGTCCGGCGTCGGGCGTCATTGCCGCGCTCCCGCATTTCCTGGCGCGCGCTGCGTTCTTTGCGGTTGCCCCTTCTTCCGCCCCCCAATGAGTTCAGCATGGCGGCTGACGGCCCGAGTCGCTTCATGCGGCGACCGTGAAGGTCTGCTCACGGTGCGACAAAGATGCCCCAATCGGCCCAGAAACGGATGATGCGTCGATAGTTATCTTCCACTCTTGCCATGTAGTAGGCCATAACTTCTCTGTTTCCATTGTCCCCATTGTCCAAAATCCTCGCGCAGAGACGCAGGGGCGCAGGGGGCGTGTTCAGTGGCCAGTGACCCCCTCATTCTGAATTCGACGTTCGATGTTCCGATGTTCGACGTTCTCCTCTGTGCCGCCGTGAGAAGATCATGAGATTCCCGACAAGGTGCGCGACAAGGTGCGCGACAAAGCTTGGCGGACACCACTTCTGAGTCCCCCATGCCTCGCGTTCTCTCTCCCCCGAAAAATCAGATCGTGCGGCGGAGGCCGCACGATCTCAGGCCCGACTGATCACTGAACACTCCCCCTGCGCCCGGCGGCGCTCAGCCCGGCGGGCGGGCCTGGGCGGCATAGGCGCAGTGGGCGCGGAGGGGGCAGCGGGGGCAGGCCGGGCGGCGGGCTTGGCAGCAGGAGCGGCCGTGCGCAATGACCGCATGGGAGAAAATGGACCAGGCGGTCCGGGGCAAGAGCGCCTTGAGTTCCCGTTCGATTTGATCGGGCTGTTCGGCCGCGGTCAATCCGATCCGTCGGCAGACCCGCTGGCAGTGGGTGTCCACCGCCAGCCCGGGCCGGCCAAACCCGTTGCTCAAGATCACATTGGCGGTCTTGCGCCCGATGCCCGGCAGGGTGATCAATTCTTCGAGCGTCTCCGGCAGCCGGCCGCCCCAGCGTGACTGGACGGCCTGCGCCAACGCGCACAGATTCCGGGCCTTGTTCCGGAAGAAACCCGTCGGGCGGATCAGCGCTTCGACCTCGGCCGGGGAAGCGGACAGCCAGGCGGCCACGTCCGGAAACCGGGCGAACAAGGCCGGCGTGACCTGGTTCACCCGGGTATCCGTACATTGGGCCGACAGAATGGTCGCCACCGCCAACTGGTAGGGTCCCGCAAAATGCAGGGCGCAGGCGGCGTCGGGATACATCCGCCGCAACCCGCGCAGGACCGCGCGCGCCAATGGGCCGCGCCCGGTCTCCGCGTCGGTCGCGGACCCCTGGCGGGGTTCAGTCGTCCTTTTCGCCCGCGGCCTGGCGATCGGCGAGGGCTTCCCGCCGGCTGAGCCTGACTTTGCCACGATCATCCACCCCGATGCATTTGACCCACATCATATCGCCCACCTTGGCGATGTCTTCCACGGCGTTCACCCGGTAGTCGGCCAACTGGCTGATATGCACCAACCCGTCCTTGCCCGGCAACACCTCGACGAACGCGCCGAATTCCTTCACGCCCGTCACCCGGCCGCGATAGATTTTGTCCACTTCCACCTCGGCGGTCACCGCGCCGACTTCCTGAATGGCCGCTTCGGGCATGGCGGCGTCGCGGGCATAGATCATCACCTGGCCGTCATCCTCGATGTCAATCTGCGCGCCGGTGGTCTCGGTGATTCGGCGAATGTTCTTGCCGCCGGGACCGATCAGGGCGCCGATCTTGTCGGGATCAATGCGCATGACGTGCAGGCGCGGGGCGCGGGGCGACAGCTCCGGCCGCGGCGCCGGTAGTACGCTGGCCATGTAATCCAGGATTTTCAAGCGAGCCGCGCGGGCCTGATGAAACGCCTGCCGCACCTGTTCCCAGGCCAGGCCGGTAATTTTCAGATCCACCTGGAATCCGGTCACGCCCTCGCGCGTCCCGGCCACCTTGAAGTCCATATCGCCGCAATGGTCTTCCGAACCGAGAATGTCCGTGATCACGGCGCTGCGGTCCCCTTCGGAGAACATGCCGATCGAGATGCCGGCCACGGGCTTCTTCATGGGCACGCCCGCATCCATCAGGGCCAGGGTGCCCACGCAGATGCTGGCCATGCTCGAGGAGCCGTTCGACCCCATCACTTCGGATACCAGCCGAATGGTGTACGGGAAATCCTCGGGCATCATCGGGCGCAGGGAACGCTCGGCCAGGTTGCCGTGGCCAATCTCACGCCGACTGGTCATGCCCAGGCGGCCGGTTTCCCCGGTGCAATAGGGCGGGAAGTTGTAATGGAGCATGAAGCTCTTTTCGTTGGCGCCGCCGGTGACGGCATCCATGGACTGCGAATCGGACTTGGTGCCCAGGGTGCAGGTAGCCAAAGCCTGGGTCTCGCCCCGCGAGAAAAGGGCCGAACCGTGCGTACAGGGCAGGAAGCCCACCTTGGCGCTCAGGGCCCGCAGCTCGTCGAACGCACGCCCGTCAATCCGCTTGCCGTGTTCGAGCACATTGCAGCGCACGGTCTTGATCTCGACGGCGTCAAAGGCGCGCGCAAAGGCATCCTCGGTCAGCTCCGGCCGCGCGGCGGTCGCCGCGGCCAGCAGCTTCTCGCGCACGGCGCTCACCGCCTCCTGGCGCTCGAGCTTGCCCGCGATCAGCAGCGCCGCGCTCAGCTCGTCGCCCGCGGCCTCGCTCAGCAGCGCCTCGAGGGCGCTATCCACTTCCGGCAGCACCACGACCTTCTCCGGCAACCCGGCGGCCCGGCGCAGCTCGATCTGCGCATCCACCAACTGGGTCACGAACTTCTGGGCGAACTCCATGGCCGACACCAGATCATCCTCCGGCACTTCCTGGCCCGTCCCCTCGATCATCACCGGCAGCTCGCGCGTGCCGACATACGTCAGGTTCAAGTCGCTCTGGACCAGTTCCCCATGGGTGGGGTTCACCACCCATTCGCCGTTGATCCGGCCAATCCGCACCGCCCCGATCGGTCCCAGAAACGGAATCTCCGACAAGGTCAGGGCCGCGCTGGCCGCATTGATGCTCAGAATGTCCGGGTCATTCTCGCCGTCCGCGGACAACAACAGGTTGTTGATCTGCAGCTCGTTGTGGAACCCTTCGGGAAACAGCGGCCGGATGGGCCGGTCCGTCGCCCGCATGGTCAAAATCTCCTTCTCCGAGGGGCGCGCTTCGCGCTTGAAATAGCCGCCCGGAAACCGGCCGGCCGCGTAGAATTTCTCGCGGTACTCGACCTGCAGGGGCAGAAAATCAACCCCCTCACGGGCTTGCTTGCTGACGGTCACCGCGGAAAACAACACGGTGTCTCCCAGGCGGATGGTGCAGGCGCCGGCCGCCTGCCGGGCCAATTCGCCCGTTTCGAAATGGATCTCTTTACCGGCGATCTCGACCACTGTTTTGGTGGGTTCACTCATTCTCTTTTCCTCTTTCTTCTTGCTCTTACTCTTACTCTTGGCTTGCTTGCCTGACGAAATCGGGAGAAACCATTTCTCCCGGACTCGAAAATCGGGGGGGGGGCGGAGCGGCCCGGCCGGGCGGCGACGCCCTCACCGGGTACAGCGCTCGCGCTGTGAAGCGGGCGGCGCGGATTGGAGAGTGGACGGCGCATTGCCGTCCGGCGGCGCCTTAGCGGCGCAGCCCCAAGCGTTGGATCATATCCCGGTACAGGGACGGATTCCCGCGCTTGACGTAACTCAATAGACGCCGACGGCGATTGACCATGGCAATCAACCCGCGGCGCGAGCTGTGGTCCTTCTTGTGCGTGCCGAGATGCTCGGTCAAATCCTTGATCCGGGCGCTCAACAGGGCAATCTGCACCTGGGAAGAACCCGTATCCGTCTCGTGCTGCCGAAACTCCGCCTGCACTGTCGCTTTTGTCGCTGCGTCCATACTGCCTACTTGACCTCTGTCTTTCTTGCTTGCTGACTCTTTTTCCCATTCATCCTTCTTGATTCGCCGCCCACTATAGGCCCCCGCCCCGCCCTTGGCAAGCCTTTCACGGAAAAAAATATTTTTTACTTGCCGGTGTCCGTTCGTTCACTTATAGGAACAGGAGACACAGCGCACCAAACCAACCCGTATGGGAGCCCCTGATGAGCCAGCACCGATTATCTCCGGTCGAGAAAATGAGGCGCCTGCGGGAATTCCTGCGGCGCGAGCAGCGTTTCCCCAGCCATGCGGAGCTGGCGGCGCTCTACGGGTACACTTCGAAGAATGCCGCGGCCCGCTGGTTGCGGCGCCTCGAGCAGTTGGGATATGCCGTGCGTGGAGCCGGCGGCAAATGGCGGCAGACCAGCCGCTTGCTGGGCCGCACCCGGCTGCTGGGGGCCGTGACCGCCGGATTTCCCTCCCCCGCCGAAGAGGAACTGGTGGACACCCTCAGCCTCGATGAGTACCTGATCGAGCGCCCGGAAGCCACCTTCATGCTGACGGTGACGGGCGATTCCATGCGCGACGCCGGCATTCTGCCCGGCGACCTGGTCCTGGTCGAACGGGGGGCGCAACCCCACCGCAACGACGTGGTGGTGGCCCAGGTGGACCGGGAATGGACGCTCAAATATTTCGGCCGGGACCGCCAGGGGGTCTATCTCGACCCGGCCAATCCGGCCTATCAGCGCATTCGCCCGCGCGAGTCCCTGGTGATGGGCGGCGTGGTGCGGGCCGTGGTCCGCAAGTACCGATGAGCGCGCCCCCCGCCAGCGACGCCGGCGCGCCCCTGACCCTGGCCGAGTTCCCCCGGGCCCTGATCCATTTTGACGGCGACGCCTTTTTTACGTCCGTCGAACAGGCCCTGCACCCGGAGTTGCAAGGACGCCCGCTGGTCACCGGCCAGGAGCGCGGCATCATCGCCTGCGCCAGCTACGAGGCCAAGGCCCTGGGCATCAAGCGCGGCGTCCCCCTCTGGGAAGCCCGCCGCCGCTGCCCCCAACTGGTCGTCCTGCCCAGCGATTACGAAACCTACAGCCTCTACTCCCAGCGCATGTTCGCCATCGCCCGTCAGTTCTCGCCACTGGTCGAAGAATACTCGATTGACGAAGGCTTCGCCGACCTGACCGGCATGCGCCGCCTCCAGCGCTGTGCCTACCGTGAAATCGCCCGGCGTTTCCAAACCGCCGTGCGGGAACAGCTCGGCCTGACCGTGTCCGTCGGTCTGAGCCTCTCGAAAAGCCTGGCCAAACTGGCCTCGAAATACCGCAAACCCCGCGGCCTGACCGCCGTGGCCGGCCGCCACATCCACCTCTTCCTCGCCCGCACGCCCCTCGAAACCGTCTGGGGCTTCGGACCCAACACCGTGGCCCTGCTCCAGCGCCACGGCCTGCGCACCGCCCTCGATTACATCCGCCGCCCGGAAGACTGGGCCGCCCGCCTGCTCGGTAAAGTCGGCCGCGAAACCTGGCGCGAACTGCGCGGCGAATCCGTCTGGCCCCTCCAGGACCAACCCCAACCCCCCAAAACCTCGATCAGCAAATGCCATAGCTTCCCCGGCCCCATCCGCGAACGCGAAGGGGTCTATGCCAAACTGGTGCGCAATATCGAGTCCGCCTTCATCAAGCTGCGCCGCCACCACCTCCAGACCCAAGCCCTCGCCATCGCCCTGCGCCGCCAGGATTTCGAAGAGCAGGCCCTCGAAGCCCGCCTCAACCGCCCCGCCGCCACCGCCCAGGAAGCCCTCCCCCTCGTCCGCATCCTCTTCGACCGCCTCTACCAACCCGACACCCCCTACCGCGCCACCCTCGCCGTCCTCCTCGAACTCTCCCCCGACCGCGCCCTCCAGTACGACCTCTTCACCGACCCCCTGCGCCTCAACCAGGTCCGCGAAGCCGGCGCCGCCCTCGATCACGTCAACCGCGCCTACGGTAAACATGCCCTCGCCGCCGGCCACACCCTCTTCCTCCGCGAACAACCCACCGGCGAACGCACCCAACTCCCCTGGCGCAAACGCGAACTGGCCCGCGGCGAAACCGCCCGCCAGCGCCTCCACCTCCCCCGCTGGGATCTTCGCGTGTGACGGAAACAAGTGAAAGAGCCCGCAAATGACGCCCGACGCCGTACGCCCGGAAGGTTACCTGTCTCCGGCCTGCCCACTGGGCGTCGGGCGTCGCGAGTCGGGCGTCATTCGCTGCCGTAACGGGCGCGGATTTCCGTTCCAGCGGCTGTAATGGCGCGGGTTTTCCATTACAGCGGCTGTAATCCGTCGGGGGCGCCGTTACAGCGGCTGTAACGGGCGCCGGACGGTCACGCCACCGGGAACTGAGGATTCCCGGATCGTGTCAATACTTGACGGAGCAGCCGTAGGGCTTGGTTTGGCTATGGGGGACCGGCTCGCCGGCCAACAGGGCATCCACCACGGCCGCCACGTAGTTTTCCGCGTCGGCGATTGTTGCCGGGTCATGCGAGCGGTTGGAATCAATGGCGCCAGCGTACACCAAGGTGCCCTCCCCATCAATCACATACATGTGCGGCGTGGTCTTCGCGTCGTACAGGCGGCCCACCTCGCCCGCCGGATCCAGCAACACCGCCGTGGCCTGATTCCGGGTGGACTCGATCAAGGGCTTCCATTCCGCCGCCGTATAGTGGCCCTGTTTGCCCGGCGCCGAGGAGCAGACCGCCAGCCAGGCGACGCCCTGCTGGCCATAGCGCGACTGCAAGGCCTGCATATTGCCCGCGCCGTAATGTTTTTTCACAAAGGGACAATCCACATTGATCCATTCCAGCACGACAATCTGGCCGGCGAAGTCCGACAGCGAATGGGTTTTCCCATTGGTGTCGGGTAAGGTGAAGCTTGGCGCGGGCGCGCCCACTTCGGCCCCCAGGGCCACCGCCGCACCCAACGCCCAGACCAATAACACGCTCAGTCCTGCTTTCATCTGCTACTCCTTCTGTTTATTCAACATGGCGCTCATTTCGGGCTCATCCCGCTGCGCTGCATTGAAGGCAATGTACTGGATCTTGCGCCGTTTGTCAAAGGCGCTTCCGGTTTTGCGTGGGGATTATTCTATTCATTTCTTCCATGAGCGATCAGGGGCGTGTCGAATTCCGCCGCAAGGCGGTGAAGCGGGTCGCCAGCGTATCCGAGGAATCGCTCAAGAGCAGAACCAACATCCCGCCCCCCCCCCAAGAGATTCGAGTGTAGGAGTACGTGTACGAGTACGGATTTCATCCCTCATCCTGCGCGCGCTCTCTCCCTCCAATCCCTGCTGAGCCGCCGCCGGGATCTGCGACTCAGGGGGACGATGAGGAACGGCGAGAGCGTTCATCCCCAAGAACTCTTACACCTACTCCTACACTTGGATTTCAAGATATACAGCCAAGGAGGCCGAGAACCCCTGTGATCACTGCATGATCTCAGGCCGGTAACTTTCCTGTCCTGCGCCCAGGGCCAGGCGAGGACTCATTATTTTATTGGCAAAGCGGGACAACCTGTGGCATGTTGACCCCCAAGTCTGCGGATGCAGGCCCTGAAAGAGATCCATGTTTGATTCGCAACTAACGTTAACGGGAGTGATCGCCACGTTGATCAGCGTGGTGTTTGCCGTGGCCGCTTTCATGAATTCGCGCCGGGCGCGTCAGGCGCGCCGGGCGCCGCCCCCGCCCGGACCCGACACCCTGGCCGCCGAGAAGAACCCACGGCCCGCGGGCGCGCCGATCCACTTTGAAGACGACACGCAACGGGGCTCGCTTTTCAAGAAGGTCGGGCCGTCTGGGCGCATGACGGACACGGTTCCGGCCACTGAGCATGCCTATTCCTGGGAATGAGCGGCGGGGGCGTTTCCGCCGCTGCCGGACGGTCGGCCTGCTGTGCGCCGCCGTCGGCCTGGCCCTGTGCGCCCCGGCTCAATCCCCCGCGCCGACCCTCGCCAGCGGCTCGCCGGCGCTGACCGATCTGGTCTTGCGCCTGGGCCTCGGTGCGCGCCTCCTGGGCGTCACCCGCTGGTGCCAACTGCCGCCCGGTGAATCCCGCCCCCTGATCGGCGACGCCCTCAGCCTGGACTTCGAAACCATTGCCCGCCTGCAACCCGATTGGCTGGTGACCCAGAACAGCGATCCGGAACAAGCCCGCGCCCTGGCCGCCATCAGCCCCCGCACCCGCCCCGCCGTGTTCACCATCGAATCCCTGGCCGATATTGCCGCGGCCGCCCGGCGCCTGGCCCGCATCCTGGACGCGCCCGCAGCCGGCGAAGCGGCCGCCGCCCGCTACGAAGCCGAACTGGCAGCCCTGAAAGCCACCCCCCGCTCCGCCCCGCCCCGCATCCTGTTTCTGCTTGGCACGGACCGTCCCCTGGTAGCCGGACCGGAAACCTTC
>JAIPIQ010000051.1 GCA_021734645.1 Fidelibacterota bacterium
ATCCCTTCGGCCTGTCATCGAGGACGACGACGAGGACGAGGACGAAAATGCGTGCCGGTTCCTTTTGGGTTAGAGTGAAACCGGCCTACTTTAACCCTTTGGAGGCGTTTTCCCTAGTTCGCTAAGGATTCGGGCTGATTGAGGGTGCGGGATTAAGATTAAGATTAGGATTAGGACGGAGCGAGCGGCCGCGGAAGTGTCCGGCGCCCATCGCGGCCGAGCGAGGCTAGGCAAGAAACCGAAAAACAGGCTTGACGCCGGGCGCGGGGCGAAGTATGTCACAAGTAAAGTGGGCTCACAGACACATGGGGTGCCCGTGCAAGCCCGCAAGGAGTGCAAGGCATGAAGAAGCTAGGGTTACTGATGGCCGTCATCATGGCGGCGGGTGTGGCACAGGCCGGCAACGGGCTGGGCCTTTATGGCACGTACTGGAGTCCGGCAGACTTGGACAACGCGTTCGGCGGCGGCGCCAAGCTGCAGTTCTCCGTGGCGCCGAATCTGACGCTCGAAGCGCGGGCGGGGTTCTTTCCGAAACTAGAGGATGATTTCGAAGGCATTACTTTCGAGACCATGGCCGTTCCGGTCGAAGGCGCCCTGACCCTTAGTTTCCCCCTGGATGCCATCACCCTCTTCGCGGGCGGCGGCGCAGGCTACTATATTTTCCCCGATGGGAAACTCAAAGGCGGCGGCGAGGAGATTGACTTCGAATTCCAGAGCGAATTCGGCTTCTTTGCCATGGGCGGCGCCCAGTTCAAGATGAACGAGCAGGTGGCCCTGTTTGGCGCGGTGAAGTACCTCTGGCTGGAAATTGACGAAGTCGAGGTTGATGGGGAGAAGATTGATCTGGGCGGCGACGAGATTGATCTCGGCGGCGTGATGGTGGACGTGGGATTGCTGATGCAGTTCTAAGCGGACGCGAAACGAGCGTGAATCGGGCGCGGTCGCCGGACCGCGCCCGGTTTTTTTTGGGGCGACGAAGTGGGCTCCCGTGCCCCCCGGCTCGATGAAGTTTACGGCAAAGGTCACGATGGAGTTGTTCCGTCGGAGTTTACGAGTCAGTTTACGAAACAGTTCGTGCGCTGCCCACTCTTACCCGATGCCCTTACCAGTCGACACTTACCCGCCACCCTTGCTCGGATACACTTACGCGATTTCCTTCCATCGAAACCCAACCGTTGGTTCCCTCAAGAACAGAACATCCCGCCCGTTCCAAGAGATTCGAGTGTAGGAGTGCGTGTACGAGTAGGGATGCCTCCGCGCATCCGGCGCGCGCTCTCTCCAATCCCCGCTGAGCCGTCGGCGGGATCTGCGATTCAGGACGGGCAATGAGGAACGGCGAAAGCGTTCATCCCCACGAACTCTTACACCTACTCCTACACACCGATCTCTCCATTCATTCCGCACATTACGCAGTAAATGATCCCCACAAAAACCCCGAAGGATCTTTTTTTGGGGGCGGCGGTTACGGCAGCCGCTGCGGCAGGCCGAGGGCAGTGGCCGCGGCTTGCAGCGCGCCGTCGCTGGTCAGCGCTGGCTTACTGGGGGTCAAGCGCTTTTTCAACATACGGCCGATTTCCCGGCGCCATCGCGGTTGCCGTGCGTTCGGTTTCGCGTTTCAGGGCTTTGAAGCGGGCGGCGAGGGTGACTTTCTTGATGGCGGGGATGCGGTCGGGCAGCAGGACGCCGTTGAGGTGGTCCAGTTCGTGTTGGATGCAGCGGGCCAGCAAGCCGTGGGCGTGGAGGGTGCGGGGTTGGCCCTCGAGGTCCTGGTAGGCGAGTTCGACGCGGGGCGGTCGGGCCACGGGGGCGTAGATACCCGGAAAACTGAGGCAGCCTTCTTCATCGCGTTCCGGCGTTCCGGCGCTCCGGGTGATGCGCGGGTTCACGAGGATCAGGGGCATGGGCGGCGGCGGGGTGTCCGCGGCGGATTCCTCGAGGGCGTCCGGGGGAATGCGGATCACGCACACATTGTCGGTCCGGCCCACTTGTTGGGCGGCCAAACCGATTCCGTTGGCGGCGGCCATGGTCTCGAGCATGTCCTGCGCCAGGATGCGCAGCGCTTCGTCAAAACACGTGACCGGGCGCCCCTTTTCCCGGAGCACCGGTTGTCCATAAATCATGACGTCCATCTTCATGCCGACAATATAGGTCCCCGCGGGTTGGAAATCAACTCTACCCAGCGGGCGCCAGCTTTTGCCGGGCGCCGGGCGCAGGACAGGAAAGTGACCATCTGTTCCAATCTTTGTCGTGAGCCTTGTCGGGAGCTTTGTCGGTGCGGCAATTTCTTTCTCACAAAGGCACAGAGGCACAGAGGAGAACGTCGAACATCGGAACATCGAACGTCGAGTTCAGAATGAGCTGTTTACTGGCCACTGAACACGCCCCCTGCGTCTCGGCGCGAGGATTCCGCTTGTTGAAACCTGACACCGGTTCTCTCAAACAAGTTCATTTCTTCTCTGCGCCTCTGTGCCTCCGGTGCGCCACCTACTCGAACACTTGACCGTCGCCGGTCAGGGGGTATCGGCGGGGGCGCTGGGTGGCGGGGCCAGAGGATCGGGCACCGGACCGGGCTCCTCGAGATCGGCGGGTTCGTCTTCCTCGGGTTCCACCGGCGTGGCCGAAACCACCCGGTCGCCCTCCTTGAGATTGATCAGCCGCACGCCGCTGGTATTGCGGCTGATGACCCGCACGCCGTTGACCCGGATGCGAATCATAACGCCGGATTCGGTGATGATCATCAGGGCGTTTTCTTCATGTACCGCGTGGGCCCCGACAATTTTGCCGTTGCGCTCGCCCGTGCGCATGGTGATGATCCCTTTGCCGCCCCGGCTCTGGAGCCGGTACTCATCAAAGGCGGTGCGCTTGCCGTAGCCGTTCTCGCTGATGCACAGCAGGGTGGACCGCTCATCCACCACTTCGATGTTCTCGACGCGGTCATCCGCCGACGACAGGGTGATGCCTTTGACGCCGCGCGTGGCCCGGCCCTGGTCTCGCAGGGCCTCCTCGTGGAACCGGATGCTCATGCCGTTGCGCGTGCATAGCATGATGTGGTCCCCGCCATTCGTCTGTTTGACGCCGATCAGCTCGTCGTCCTCGTCAATATTTATGGCGATGATCCCGCCGGCGCGCATATTGCTGAAGGCCGCCAGGGTGGTCTTCTTGACCACGCCCTTGGCGGTGGCCATCACCAGGTACTGGTCCGCGGCGAAGGCCCGGACCCGGATCAGGGACGCGATTTTTTCGTCGTTCCCGATTTGCAGCAGATTGACGATGGCCTTGCCGCGGGCGGTCCGCCCCGCCTCGGGAATATCGTAGACCTTGAGCCAGTGCATGCGCCCCTGGGTCGTGAAGCACAACAGCACGTCATGGGTACTGGCCATGAACACCCGTTCGACGTAATCCGTATCCTTGGTTTCCATGCCCAGTACGCCCTTGCCGCCCCGCCGCTGCTCGCGGTAGGCGCTGACCTGCACGCGCTTGATATAGCCCGTGTGCGACATGGTGATCACGCAGCTCCGGTCGGCAATCAGATCCTCGATCCGGATCTCGCCCTCGTCCGCCACCACATCCGTCCGCCGCGCATCCGCATAGCGCCCCTTCAACTCAACCAGATCCGCCTTGATCAGGTCATAGATCTTGCGCGGATTCTCGAGCAGATCCCGCAGATACGCAATCTGGCGGATGATCTCGAGGTACTCCTGCTCGATCTTGTCCCGCTCGAGCCCTGTTAATTGATACAGGCGCAAGTCGAGAATCGCGTTGGCCTGGATTTCCGACAACCCGAACCGGGCCATCAACTGCTCGCGGGCGCCGTCCCGGTTGCGGCTTTCCCGAATGACCCGCACCACCGCATCCAGATTATCCAGCGCGATCTTGAGCCCCTCGAGGATGTGCGCGCGGGCCTCGGCCTTCTCGAGGTCGAAGCGAATGCGCCGGGTGACCACCTCGAAACGGTGCTCGAGGAAGCATTGCAGCAGCTCGCGCAGGTTCATGACCCGCGGCCGCCCGTGGTCAATGGCCAGCATGATGGCGCCGAAGGTCGTCTCCAGCGGGCTGTGCTTGTAGAGATTATTCAGGATCACCTTGGCGACGGCGCTGCGCTTAAGTTCGATGACGATCCGCACGCCTTCCTTGCCGGATTCGTCGCGCACGTCCGAAATACCTTCGATCTTCTTCTCGTTCACCAGCTCGGCGATTTTGCTCACCAGGTTGGCCTTGTTGACCGCGTAGGGGATTTCGCTGATGATAATGCTGCTCTTGCCGCTGACGGGCTCTTCGATGGCCGCCCGGCCCCGCACCCGGATGCGCCCCCGCCCGGTGGTGTACATGTCCCGGATGGGCTGCAGGCCGCAGATGATCCCCCCCGTCGGGAAATCGGGGCCGCGCACATGCTGGCAGAGTTCCTCGACAGGCACGTCCGGCCGGTCAATCAGGACCGTGAGCGCGTCCACCAATTCCCCCAGGTTGTGGGGCGGGATGTTGGTGGCCATGCCGACCGCGATGCCGGTGCTGCCGTTGACCAGCAGGTTGGGGATCCGGCAGGGCAGCACCTCGGGCTCGAGCAGCGACTCGTCGAAATTGGGCCGCATGGGCACGGTGTTCTTCTCGATGTCCGCCAGCAGATCTTCGGCCAGGGGCATCAGGCGGCATTCCGTATAGCGGTAGGCCGCCGGGCGGTCGCCGTCAATGCTGCCGAAGTTGCCCTGGCCGTTGATCAGGGGATTGCGCATGGAGAAGTCCTGGGCCATGCGCACGAGGGTGTCGTAGACGGCGGTGTCGCCGTGGGGATGATAGTTGCCGATCACTTCCCCGACGACCTTGGCGCACTTGACGAAGGCCTTGCTGTGGGTCCAGCCCCGTTCGCGCATGGCGTACAGAATCCGGCGGTTGCCGGGCTTCATGCCGTCGCGCGCATCGGGCAGGGCGCGGCCGATGATCACGCTCATGGAATAATCAATATACGCGCGCCGCATTTCATCTTCGATATTGATGCTTTCGACGCGTTCGCGGTCAGTATACATGGCAGTCAACCTCTCGGGGTGGTGGGGGCGGGCTAAATGTCCAGGTTTTGCACGTTAAGGGCGTTTTCTTCGATAAACGCCCGGCGCGGCTCGACTTCGTCGCCCATCAGAATGGTGAAAATGGCGTCGGCATGCACCGCATCTTCGAGGGCCACGCGCAGGAGCTTGCGGTTCTCGGGCTGCATGGTCGTCACCCAAAGTTGGTCGGGATTCATTTCGCCGAGGCCTTTGTAGCGCTGGATGGTCATGCCCTGGCGGCCCAGTTCGCGGACCCGTTCGACCAGCGCAAAAATGGAATGCAGGGGGCGGCGCTCCTTGCCTTCTTCTTCGAGCAGCAGCAGGGGTTCTTCGCTGGGGATGAACCCGGTGGCGGCGATGCCGTAGGCTTCCATTTTTTTCAGCAGGCGCTCGACGGCGCCGGCGTCGTAGATTTCCTGCCAAATGAAGCCGCTGGTGGTTTGCTGGCGGCCATGTACCTGGGCCGCGTCAAAGATCTCGAGTTGGACGCCCAGGTTGTGCTCGGCCTTTTCGCGCAGCGCCCGCAGTTCGCTCTCGCCCCCGGCCCAGTGGTATTCCGGTTCCGTCCCGGCGCGCACAATCCGCACCCGGTATTGCGGGCAGGCGCCGCTGGCCGGATCCCGCTGGCGCACGTACTCGGCGAAGTCAATGCCCTTGCGCTTGAGGCGCTGGGCAATGTGTTCGATTTCCATCAGGGTTTCCAGCAACTCGATCAGTTTGTCGCCGGTGGCCAACGCGCGGCCGTTGGGTTTCAGGACGCTCAAGCCGTCGCAGCCCAACTTGAGCAGCAACTGGGTGAGCTGGGCGTCGCTCTCGACATACTCCTCCTGCTTGCGGCGTTTGACGCGGTACAAGGGCGGCTGGGCAATGTAAATATAGCCATTTTCCACCAATTGGGGCAACTGGCGGTAAAAAAACGTCAGCAGCAGGGTGCGGATATGCGCCCCGTCCACGTCCGCGTCGGTCATGATCACGATCTTGTGATAGCGGGCCTTGGTCAGGTCAAAATCGTCCTGGCCGATGCCCGTGCCGATGGCGGTGATCATCGTGCGGATTTCCTCGTTGCTGAGGACCTTGTCCAGCCGCGCCTTCTCGACGTTGATGACCTTGCCGCGAATCGGCAGAATGGCCTGGAAACGGCGGTCCCGGCCCTGCTTGGCCGAGCCGCCGGCGCTGTCGCCCTCGACAATGAACAACTCGCAAAGCGCCGGATCCCGTTCGCTGCAATCGGCCAGCTTGCCCGGCAGGCCGCTGCCTTCGAGCGCGCCCTTGCGCCGGGCCAGGTCGCGCGCCTTGCGGGCCGCGGCCCGCGCCCGGGCCGCGTTCAGGCCCTTTTCGACAACCCGCCGCGCCACCGAGGGATGCTCCTCGCAGTAGAGCCCCAATTGCTCGTTGACAATGGACTCGACCAGCCCCTGCACTTCCCCGTTGCCCAGCTTGGTTTTGGTCTGCCCCTCGAATTGCGGATCGGGAATCTTGGCGCTCACCACCGCGGTCAGCCCCTCGCGGATATCCTCGCCGCTCACGCCCGCGTCGTTGTCCTTCACCAGTTTGTTGGCCTTGCCGTATTGGTTGATGGTACGGGTCAGGGCCGAGCGGAAACCGCTCAAGTGGGTGCCGCCTTCAATGGTGTTGATGTTGTTGGCAAACGAAAAGAGGTTTTCGTTGTAGCTGTCCGTCCATTGCATGGCGATCTCAACCTGGATGCCCTCGCGCTCGGCCTCGAAATACACCGGTTTGGGATGCAGCACCGTCTTGTTGCGGTTGAGATGCTCGACGAACTCGCGGATGCCGCCGTCGTAGCGGAACAGCTCCTCGCGTTCGGGCTCGGCCTGTTGCAGCAGAATCTCGATGCCCTTGTTCAGAAAGGCCAGTTCCCGCAGCCGGGTGGCCAGGGTGTCCCAGTTGAATTCGACGGTCTGGAAAATCTGGCTGTCGGGCTTGAAGGTCACCTGGGTGCCCGTGCCGCGGGTCTTGCCGATGGTCTCAAGCGGGGTCTTGGTCGCGCCGCGCTCGTAGCGTTGATGGTAGACCTTGTGATCGCGCCGCACCTCGACTTCGAGCCATTCGCTCAAGGCATTGACGCACGATACGCCCACGCCATGCAGGCCGCCGGACACCTTGTAGGACGAATGGTCGAACTTCCCGCCCGCATGCAGCGTGGTCAGCACCACCTCGACCGCCGGTTTCTTCTCCGTGGCGTGAATATCCACCGGGATGCCGCGCCCGTTGTCATTGACCGCCACCGAGCCGTCCTCGTTCAGGCGCACTTCAATGCGCGAACAATAGCCCGCCAGGGCCTCGTCAATGCTGTTGTCCACCACTTCGTAAACGCAATGGTGCAGCCCGCGCACGCCCGTGTCGCCGATGTACATCGCCGGGCGCTTGCGGACCGCGGCAATGCCCTCGAGTACGGTGATGTTCGTGGCGTCATACTTGGCGCCCACATTGACCGCGGCCGGTTTGTCTTTTTCACTCATTAATTCGTTCTCGCTTTCTGGGCGGACCGAGTCGGCCCGCTCGCCTCGGCAGGCACAAAAACGCCCTGCTTCAAGCCGATTTTACTGACGGAACAGAAAGCCTAACACAACTCGCATGGCGTGGCAATCCCAATTGACGGGGAACGGAACGATTGCGCGCGGCCCAAACCGGGGTTTGACAAGGGGGGCGCGATCTGGTCATATGCAATTTTTCGGTATTGACGCACAGGAAGGGCTGGCATGAAGAACGGATTGTGGAACAGGGTTCAGCATGGGGGTGGAGGCCGCACGCGGCGGCGGGCGGCGCGGATTGGCTGGGGCCTGCTGCTGGCTGGGTTGGCGGTGGCGGTCGGCGGGCTGCCGGCGCCGTCCCGCGCGGCGACCGAAGCCCAGGACAAGGGCCGCATCCTGTTGCGCATGCAGGCGCTGCCCATGCCGACGGATATGCGGCCGGAAGCGCTGGTTGCGCGCCAGATCGTGCGGGAATTCAATGCCCAGTTTCCCCAGTACAAAATCGAGCGCTTCACCTTTCCCGAGCTCGAGGGAATGGGGCAGGACCAGGGGCCGTTGATGGCCATCACCACGGGGGTGCCGCCCCTGGGCATCTATGTCAACTTCCGGCAGTCCTCGACCTATGTGAACCATGGTTTTCTGGTTCCCCTGGAAGTTCTGGTGGCGCGGTTGCAGAGCGCCAATCCCCTGGTCCGGGAAGCGGATGCCAAGGGGCGCTGGCTGGCCGATCCCACCGAGGAAGAGGTCGCCGCGGCCCTCGAGGCCATTCGGGAGCGGGTGCCGCCGTCCGCCTGGGAGGTGGTCTACCGCCGGGCGGACACGGACCGGTCGGGAGTGCCCAAGGGCCACCATGTCTGGGCCATGCCCTACGATAGCCTGGTCAAGGCGCTCTTGTATCGCAAGGATGTGTTCAGTGAGGCGGGGCTTGATCCCGAGCGCCCGCCGCGCACCTGGGACGAGATGCTGGATTACTCGCGCCGCATCCGGGCGTTGCCGGGTAAATTCGGGTTCGTGTACGCAACGGGCGTCAACGTCAGCTACAGCGTGTACAGCTTCATGGTGGCCAACGGCGTCCGCTATATGGCGCAGGATGAAACCGGCCGCTGGCGCGCGACGTTCAATACCCCGGCCGCCGCGGAGACCATCTATTACCTGCTGGAGTTGACCCGCGGTCAATTCGAGACGGCGGATGGTCAGACCCTCACGGGCACCGCCTTCGCGCCGCTGGGCGGCGGGCGGGAAATGGGGCTCAAGTGGAACCAGGGGGAGATCGGGATGCAATTCTCCTCGCTTTCGTTCGAGCGCGGAATGAATCTCAACCCGGCGCTTACGGGCATTGCCCCCGTTCCCAATGCGCCCAGCGGTCTGACGGCCAATGAAATGAATGCCCGGATGATGGGCGTCTTTTCGGGCGCGAGCCCCGAACAGCAACTCGGCGTCATGCGCTATATCTGGTTTTTGACCGGCGACCGGGCCGAGGAAATCCGCGTGCGAACCTTCGTGGAGGAAGGGTATGGCGAGTATCTCCGGCCGAAATCCCTCGAGCGCTTCGGCTATGATGACATTCTGCGCCGGATTCCGCCAGCCTGGCGCGAGACCATGGAAACCGCCCTGGCCAGCGGCGTGCCGGAACCCTATGGCCGCAATACCCAGCTCATTTATCAGTACGTGTCCGATCCGATCAACTGGGCGCTCGAGCGCCCGGAATTGCTGAACCTGCCGCGGGAAGATGCCTTGGCGCGCATCCAGGAGCAACTGGATGCGGCCGCCGTGCGGGTGGATAAATTCATGCTGGGCGAACTGACGCCGGAGGAATGGCGCACGCGCCGCCTGGCCGGCGGGACGCTGCTGTTCTTGATCATCGCGATTTTTGTGACCGCCATCGGCATTGTGTGGCGGGCGTTTGCCCGTAACGAGCGGGCCCTGGGTGATGCCCCCGCCTTCAGCAAGGTGCGGGTGGCGTATTTCATGAATATGCCCTGCCTGTTGCTGGTGCTGATCACGGCCTACCTGCCCCTCATCCTGGGCGTGCCCCTGGCCCTGTTCGATTTCCAGCTCGTGCTCGAAAGCCGTTTCGTGGGCCTCGATAATTTCGCCACGATTCTGTACGACGCGCGCTTCTGGGCTTCCATGGGCCGAACCTTCTACTATGTCCTGCTGGTGCTCGGGCTCGGTTTCTGGCCGCCGATCCTGGTGGCCATCCTGCTCGATGAGGTGCCGACCGACGGGCTCAAGTATTTCTTCCGGACCATTTTCTATCTGCCGACGATCGTCAGCGGCATCATCATGGTCTTTCTCTGGCGTCAATTCTATGAGCCCTCCGAGGCCGGCTTCCTGAACCAGATCATCATGTCGGTCAATTACCTGGGTCCCACCGGGGGGACGATCCTCAAGCTGGTGCTCTTGGGCTCGTGGCTTTCGATGGTGCTCTTCATTCTGGCCTGCGCCGTCAAACTCGAAGATTTGACCTGGCCGGTGCGCGGGGCGGTCGCGATTTTTGCCCTGGTACTGCTGGGGGTCACCTTCTGGCCGCTGGTGCGCGCTTTTCGGGGTCCGGACGAGCTGGTGATTGCCGCCCAGGGGCTCGATCCGGCCTTGGTAAGCGGCTGGACGGGGCTGCGGGCCTACGTGGCCGATTTCTTCGGGCCGTTCAACGTCAAGCCCCTGGGCTGGATTGAAGATCCGGGCATGGCCATGGTCTGCGTTGTGATCCCCATGGTGTGGGCCTCGGCGGGCCCCGGCTGCATCATCTATCTGGCCGCGCTCAAGACCGTGCCGGAG
Source organism: Fidelibacterota bacterium (assembly GCA_021734645.1). Classification (GTDB taxonomy): domain Bacteria; phylum Verrucomicrobiota; class Kiritimatiellia; order JAIPIQ01; family JAIPIQ01; genus JAIPIQ01. The sequence goes on from JAIPIQ010000051.1 coordinate 10,313, forward strand.
GATCTCATCGAGGCGGCGGTGATTGACGGAGCCGGTCTCATCCAGCGCATCAGCTACATCACCCTGCCGCGCGTCAAATTCCTGATCATGATCCAGCTCATGGGCGCGGCCATCGGCGCGTTCAAGGGCGGCACGAATTTCATCATGGTGATGACCGGCGGGGGGCCCAGCGGCGCCACCCGCAACATGGGGCTGGACATTTTCCAGCGGGCCTGGATGGAGCTCAAGTTCAGCGAAGGCGCGGCCATGGGCTGGGTGCTGGGCGCCATTGTGATTATTCTGACCTGCCAGCATCTGCTGCGTATGTCCCGGGCGGCGTTTACCACCGCCGGGCAGGCCGAAGCAGCGAAGCAGAACGGCTAGGCAACGGTGCCTTTTCAAATCGTAGGATGGTGAATTATGTCGGTATTGACCAAAGTTGAAGCCAAAGGCTGGCGCGGACGCCTCTTTCTTTCCCTGGTTACCCTCTCGCTGATTCTCGGCGGGCTGACCATGCTCTATCCGTTTCTGATCATGCTGGGGGGCGCCATGCGCAGCGATCACGATGCGGCGGATATGAGTCCCGTGCCGAAATACCTGTATGATGACGCGGAGCTGGTGCGCAAGTTCCTCGAGACGAAGTATTATTACAATCCCATTGTCATGAACACGTTCCGCCAGAGCGCGGATTACAGTTTCCGGGATGCGGCGGTGGATCTGGACTTCAATCCGCGGGCCGTGGCGGATCTCGAGCGGTTCATGACCGAGGCGGATCTACCGGATCACTGGCAATCCCTGGGGGGCGCCGGGGTATTGCGCAGCATTTCCGACGAGAACCAGCGGCTGCTGGTCGAGAACGTGCGGGCGCACTACGATGGTGATTTGCAGGCCTATATCGCCGACCTGGGCGTGCCCATCCCCTCCTGGTGGTTGATCAGTCGGCCGATTCTGAATCTCGGGCTGGCCCGGTCCACCATCAAGGACAACGTCGTCGAGGCGGAATATTTCAAACTGCAGCGCGCGAGCCCGCCGGGGGAACGGGCGCTGGTCAGCCTGTCCGCGCTGTTTCTCGATCGAATCGCCTATGCCGAGTTCGGGCAGCGTGATTTCGAGGCGTTTCGCGCGGCCTACGGGCTGGATTGTGAATCCTATGAACGGTTCACGCTGCCGCAACGCGTGCCGCCGCCTGAACGGGCCGCCTTCCGCCAGGGATGGCTTAATTTCATTTTTGACGATCATGTGAACCTGTCCTTCGTGCGCACGGATGCGTCGGATGCCGATTTTCAGGCGTTCCTGCAGGACCATTTTGGAACATTCAAGAATTTCAAGAAGTACTGGTATGACAGTCCGGCGGCGGATTTTGGCGCTGTGCGCCTGCCGGCGGATCACGAGTGGCTGCGCGATTCCCAGCGGGAGGCGTACAAGGCTTTCTTACGGACCCAGCCGCCGGAGTCCCTGCGCCTCGTGGGGCCCGAGTATCTCTGGCGCGATTACCTCGCCACGACCTATGATTCGGTGGCGGCGGTGGCCGAAGCGCATGGCGCGGACTATCAGGCCTGGGATGACGTGCAGATGCCCCAGACCCAACTCGAGACGGCCTATGTGCTGGGGCAGGCCGGCGCCTTGCGCTGGCGCTACGCCACCCGGAATTTCCGGATCGTGGCCCGGCAGATGTTCGTCCAGGGCCGGCCGTTCATGAATACGATCATCTATGTGCTCTTGTCCCTGGCCTTCGCCTTGACGCTCCAGCCCATGGCGGCCTATGGCCTCTCCCGCTTCCAACCCCCGGGCACCTGGAAAATCATCTTCATCCTCGTGGCCACCATGGCCTTCCCCCCCATGGTCGGCATGATCCCCAAGTTCCTCCTGATTCAGAAACTGGGCCTGCTGAATACCTTCTTCGCCCTGATTCTGCCCGTGGCCGTCAATGGCATGCTGATCTTCCTGCTCAAGGGCTTCTTTGACTCGATTCCCAAGGATTTGTACGACGCGGCCATGATTGACGGCGCCTCGGAATGGCGCATCTTCTGGCAAATCACCATGTCCATGAGCAAACCCATCCTGGCCGTGGTCGCTCTGCGCACCTTCTCCGCCGCCTGGATGTCTTTCATGTATCCCCTGATCGTCTGTCCCGACGAGCGCATGCATGTGCTGGCCGTCTGGCTTCAGCAATTCCAGCAGCAGGCGCCCGGCACCGCCGTCTTCGCCTCGATTATCATTGCCAGCTTTCCTTCCCTGCTGATCTTTCTCTTCGCCCAGCGCATTATCATGCGCGGCATCGCCGTGCCCTCGGAGAAATAAGGGCGTTCAGGTTACGGTATTATGCTCCAGACCCCACTATACGCTGAACATGCGGCTTTGGGCGCGCGGCTGGCGCCCTTTGCCGGCTGGGAAATGCCGATCCAATACGCGGGGATTCTGGCGGAACACCAGGCGACCCGCAACGCGAGCGGGTTGTTCGATACCTGTCACATGGGCCAGGTGCGCGTGAGCGGGCCGCGGGCGGCCGCCGACCTCGAACGCCTGCTGACCCAGCGAATCGGTAACTTGGCGGTCGGTCAGTGCCGCTACGGCTATCTGCTGGCGGATGACGGCGGCGTGCTGGATGACCTGACCTGCTATCGTTTGGCCGATAGCGAGTATTTGCTGGTCGTGAACGCGGGGACCCGGCTGGACGATGTGGCCTGGGTCCAGGCCCATTTGTCGGCCGGGACGCGCTGCGTGGACGAGTCCGACGCCACCGCGAAGCTCGATCTCCAGGGGCCGGGTTCGTATGACGCGCTGGCGGCGGCGCTGGGGCGGGCGCCGCCCGCGTTGGGGTATTTCCGGGCCGTGGAAATGGAATGGGACGGCCTGCCGCTGTTGCTCAGTCGCACGGGATATACGGGCGAATGGGGCTATGAGCTGTATTTCCCGGCGGAGCAGGCGGTGGCCGTCTGGCGGCGCCTGTTGAGCCAGCCGGGGGTGCAGCCCTGTGGATTGGGCGCCCGCGATACGCTGCGGCTGGAAATGGGCTATCCGCTCTATGGCCATGAATTGAGCCGCGCGCGGAGCCCCGTGCCCGTGGGCCAGGGCGCCTACTGCGACCTCGACAAGGATTTCATCGGCCTGGAACGGGTGCGCCAGGATTTGGCGCGGGCGGATGGCGAGCGCCTCGTGGGGCTCCTGCTCGACGGTCGCCGGGCCGCGCGCGCCGGGGCCGAAGTCCTTGCGGGCACGGAAGTCGTCGGGCAAGTCACCAGCGGTTCCTTCAGTCCCTGCCTGGGGCAAGCCATTGCCCTGGCCCATGTGGCCGGTCCCCGGGGCGGCATCGGACAGCGACTCGAGGTGGTGGAGGCGGGGCGTCGCCTGACCGCCCAGGTTGTCTTCCCGCCCTTCTACAAGCAGGGCCCCGCCCGCCGTCGGCCCAGTGCCAGCCAATGACGCCCCCGGCCCAGGCCACGGCTGCGCGCACCCCCGCGGTTTCCGCCGTCATGCCGGCCTACAATGAGGCCGAATGCATCGAAGCCACCGTGCGCGAGCTGGCCGACGTGCTGGCCCAACTCGGGCAGCCCTGGGAAATCCTGGTGGTGGATGATGGCTCGACGGACGAGACCCCGGCGCGCGCCCGGGCCCTTTCCCGCGACATTCCGGGACTGCGCGTGCTGCGGCTCGAGCCCAATTGCGGGCAGAGCGCCGCCCTGGCCGCGGGCTTTCAAGCCGCGCGCGGGGCCGCGATTGTGACCCTTGATGCCGACGGGCAGAACGTGCCGGCGGAAATCCCGCGCTTGCTCGAGGGCCTGCGGGCCGCGGATGCCTGTTGCGGGTATCGCGTGCGCCGCCAGGATACCTGGTCCAAGCGCCTGGGGAGCCGCCTGGCCAACGCCGTGCGCAACCGGGTGCTGCGCGAGCAGGTCCGCGATACGGGCTGCACGCTGAAGGCGTTTCGCGCCGAATGGGTCCGGGATCTGCCCCTGGCCTGGCGCGGGATGCACCGCTTTCTGCCCGCGCTGCTGGTCATGCGCGGCGCGCGGCTCGCCGAGCTGCCGGTGGCCCATCGGCCGCGGTTGGCCGGTCACAGCAAGTACACGAACTGGCGGCGCCTGCGCGAGACCGTCTGGGACGTCTTGGCCGTGCGCTGGATGCAGCGCCGCCACCGCCGTTTC
>JAIPIQ010000052.1 GCA_021734645.1 Fidelibacterota bacterium
CCGACTTCGTCGTGATCACGATCTCCACCGGCGACCTGGACGCCATGGAGCCGGATCTCGTCATTCCCGAGCGCTACGGCATTTTCCAGACGGTCGGCGACACGGTCGGCCCCGGCGGTTGGGCCCGGGCCATGCGCAATATTCCCGTGTTCGAGCGCATCGCCGCCCAGTGCGTCAAGTACTGCCCCCAAGCCTTCATCCTGAACTATACCAACCCCATGGCCACGCTGACCCAGACGCTGGCCCAATGCACCCCCCAACCGGTCGTGGGCCTGTGCCACGGCCTGTTCGAGAATTACCGCCATCTCATGCGCATTTTCAAATGCGAGCGGGAGGACGACATCCGGGCGACCTACGGCGGCGTGAACCACTTTTTCTGGATGCTCGACTTCACCGTCAAGGGCCAGCCCGGCCTGCCCCTGCTCCAGCGCAAACTCCGCGGCGGCAAGCGGCTCGACGACCTGATGAGCACCGCCTACCGCGACGAGGCCGGCCACGGATCCCTGCGGCGGCTCGTGGCCAGCGAGCTCTTCGAGGAATTCGGGATCCTGCCCTATTTCGGCGACCGGCACACCAGTGAGTTCTTCGGCCGCTACCTGGCGCCGGCGCGCGACCGCCTGAAGCCCTACGCGCTCCAACGCACCAGCATCGCCGAACGCCGGCGCATGTTCCGCCATCGTCAGGCCTACGTCGCGCAGTTGGCCAGCGGGAAAAGGGAAATCGAACTGAAGCCCTCGCGCGAAACGGCTGCGGACATCATGGCCGCGCGCTGCGCGGGCCGTGAATTCGTGGACGTCATGAACCTGCCGAATGTGGGCCAGATCGAGAACCTGCCCCGGGGCGCGGTGGTCGAAACGCCCGGCCTGATCAACGCCACGGGCTTCGCCGCCGTGGCGGTGGGCGCGCTGCCCGTTCCCATCCAAACCGTCGTGCTGCCCCACGCCCTCAACCAGGCGCTGATCGTAGGCGCGGCCCGGACCGGCGATTGGGAAATGGCCTACCAGGCCCTGATCAACGACCCGCTCTGCAGTCACCTGTCCATTCCGAAAATCAAGGCCATGGGCCGTAAACTGCTCGAAGCCAACCGTGCCTTTCTGCCGCGCTTCTTCGGCCGCCACAGAAGATCGCCATGAGCAACCCGACTGTCGGGCAACCCATCCGCGTCGGCATCGTCGGCGCCGGCGCCAACACGCGCACGCGCCATATCCCCGGCCTGCAGGCCCTGGCCGGGGTCGAGATCGTCAGTGTCTGTAACCGCTCGGTCGAGTCCGGCCGCCGGGTCGCGGCCGCTTTCGGCATCCCGAAGGTTGGCGCGGACTGGCGGGACGTGGTCGCGGACGAGGCGGTCACGGCGGTTCTGATCGGCACCTGGCCGAACCTGCATCACCCGGTCACGTGCCAGGCCCTGGCCGCCGGCAAGCACGTCCTGGTCGAGGCCCGCATGGCTTTGAATGCCCGCGAGGCCCGCGAGATGCTGGCGGCCAGTCAGCGCCATCCGCAACTCATAACCCAGGTGGTGCCGTCGCCTTTCACCCTGCGCTACGACGAGATGATCCGGACGTTGATCGGCGACGGCTACCTGGGCGAATTGTTTGCCATTGACGTACGCGGGGCGACGAAGGCCTTTGCCGATCTGACCGCCCCCATGACCTGGCGGCAGGATATCGGCCTCAGCGGCGTGAACACCTTGAGCCTGGGCATCTGGTACGAGGCGCTGGCGCGCTGGGTCGGCCATGCCCGCCAGGTGACGGCCATGCGCAAGATCTGCGCCCAGGGGCGCCCGCATCCGGCCGGCGGCCGGGCGGTGATCCGGGTGCCGGATCATGTGGACGTGCTGGCCGAGATGGACTGCGGCGCCCAGGCCCATCTGCGGTTCAGCGCCGTGACGGGCCTGGCCGAGCCGGAATCGGGCGCCTGGCTGTACGGCGCCGAGGGAACGCTGGTGCTGGACCTGGCCGGCCAGCGCCTGCTGGGCGCCCGGCGGGGCGCTTCGACCCTCACGGAAATTCCGATCCCGCCCGAGAAACAAGGCCGCTGGCGGGTCGAGGAAGAATTCGTCCAGGCGATCCGCGGCCGGGAACCGGTCCGGCTGACCACCTTCAGCGAGGGGGTCAAATACATGGAATTCACCGAAGCCGTCGCCCTGAGCGCCGCACAGGGCCAGGCCATCGCCCTGCCCCTGCCCTGAAAACGCAGCCATCGTGGACGAGTGGGGCAGATGCGACTCGTTATCCGTTTGCGTCGCCGCTCGCGCCGACCGTCTACCTTTACCCGCCAGCCTTCGCTAAGGATTCGGGCCTTGCCGGGCGCCGCAGGTTGAGCTTGTGCGCCGCGTGCGCTTGTGTCAGCATACCCATAAGGTCTTCGGCAGGGACCTATATCTTAGAACCCAGCGCGATGGGGGCGCGCAGACGAATGGAGCGACGTGATGAATGATCGGCGCAACGATAACAAAGCCGCCTTGTCCTGGCTGCTGCTCCTGGGGCTGGGCGTGGCCGCCTTCTGGTTCCTGGGACGCACCCAGCCCATCGAGGTGGTCACCCAAACCGTGGACGCGCAACGGCTGGGGCCCTGTGCCGACTGCGGCGGGACCGGCATCATCGAAACCAGGCAAACCTGCAGCCAGTGCAATGGCAGCGGCAAAAGCACCTGGAAAATGGGCGCCCGGGGACGCGGCCTGTCCAATCATCCGCCCCCGTGCCTGCCCTGCGGCGGCACCGGCTCGGTCATGGCGCCGACGGATTGCCCCCGCTGTCGGGGCACCGGCCAGATCAGCGCCGCCACCGCCGCCCGCCAGACCACCCGCGCGGGCTTATCGCCCTGGGAGCGCGTCTTGGCCTTCTTTCAAGTTACGCCGGAGTTGAATCCCGCCCCCCAGCAGCAGCCGGACGGCGCCTATCCGCTGCTGGAGAAGTACCTCGAACTGTGGGCCGGGGCGTCAGCCCCCATCGCCTTGAAATGGAGTGAACCCCGCCAGCAAGGCGGAGACTGGATCGTGCGGGCCCTGGTTGAGGGCGCCAACTCCGCGGGCGCGCGCCTCGAGCGCCCCGTTGAATTCATGGTCCGGAATCGAGAAGTGATCGGCGCCCGGTTCCTGTAATCGCGGCGCATGCCGCGAGGCGCGGAACCGGCACGGGAGACGAACGATGAAGATTGAAGCCGTGATCGAGAAATTGGGCTGCGAGGTGGCGCAGGCCGGAACGCCGGAACGCGAGGTGACCACGGGATACACGTCGGACCTGTTGAGCGACGTCATGGCCCATGCCCCGGAGGGCGCGTTGCTGCTGACGATTCAAGCCCATCAGAATGCGGTTGCCGTGGCGGCCTTGGCGGGGCTGACGGGGTTGCTGCTTTGTCACGCGCGCCCCGCGCCGGCCGATCTGCTGGCCAAGGCGGCCCAGGAAGGCCTGTGGGTGCTGCGCACGCCCCAAACAGCCTACGAGGCGTCCTGGCGCCTGCATGCCCTGCTGTGTCCAGCCCCATGAGCTGGCGGCTGGATTGCCATATCCACTCCTGCCTGTCGCCCTGCGGCGAGCTGACCGGATCGCCCCGCGCCCTCGCGGAGGCCGCGCGCGCGGCCGACCTCGATGCCTTGGCGCTGACGGATCATAACAGCGGCGCGAATCTGCCCGCTTTGGCGGCGGCGGCCGCGGAAGCCGGACTGTGGTTCCTGCCCGGGATCGAGATCACCACCGTCGAAGAAGCCCATTTGCTCGCCTATTTCCCGACCCTCGAGCGGGCCGCGCGCTTCGCCGCCGACTTGTATGGCAACGCCCCGCCCCAGCCCTACGATCCGGAACGCCAGGGCGATCAGCCGGAGGTCAATCTGGCCGGAGAAATCCTGCGCTTCGAGCCGCGCTATCTGGGCCAGGCCGTGCCCCGCGGCGTGGATGAACTGGTCGCGGACTTGCATGCCCTCGGCGCCCTGGCGGTGCCCGCTCATGTGGATCGCCCCCATTTCAGCCTGCCCGCGCAACTCGGATTCCTGCCCGACCTGCCCTTTGATGCCGTCGAAGTAAGCTGGCGCACCCCGGACCCCCAAGTCCCCCGCTGGGCCGGGAAATACCCCGTGCTGTGTGGATCCGATGCGCACGCTCCCGAACAAGTCGGACGCGCATGGACCGAGCTGCCCGGACCCGACGGCCCGAGCTGGCAGGCCCTGGTCCGCGCCCTGCGCCAGGGCGCCACCCGCCGGGTAAGCAGAAATTTGAATCTTGATTCCGCTGACCCCAATTTGACATGATTCGCATTGGCGTTAGGCGGGGACGGTGTATGGCGTTGGAGGCGTTGGTGGGCGTTGGGGACAGAGAAGTTGTGTCCGTTACGAGGACGAGGCGTATGCCCGGCAGGCATTCGGTATCGTCGGTGGCGAGACGCCCATGAATGGCGAGAGGAAAGAGAAAGGAACGACGGGACGCACTCGTCAACCGTTCGCGTCGACCGGACAGAGGCAGAGCCACGAGAACAAGCTGGCGCGCGATCGAGATCCGGATCCACTCGCCGATGATCTGGTGCTGGCGGGGGTTTCCAACGAGGACACCTGCGGCATCGAAACCTGGGCTTATTCTCCGCCGTCGAATCGGAATTGCACCATCGGCAACACCTTTCTGGCACCGTTGCCGGGCATCGAGCCGCTGCTGGAAACTCCGACGGAAAGCGCTTTACGCGAATTGTTTGTCATGAACGGACGCACTGAGCCCTTGCGGGCCCATACTCTGTCGCGTTTCCTCTATGCGGAGAAACCGGAACGCGCCGTCGTGCTCGGCCGTGTGCGCGTTGGCGCTGGCCAGATCCTGTTCAACCAGTTTGCGCCGCCAGCCGATGCCCCGGCGCGGGCGCGTCTGGGCCGCCTCGCAAACCGCCTGGCCGCCAATCTCGGCGCCGAGCCGGAGGGCAGTCCGCTGGATGGAGATTGCGTGCCGGCCAGCGCAGTCATCAGCAAAGGGTATCCGGAGAAAGTCCACCTCCTCAATATCCCGGAAGACGACGGCCTGCGCGGGCGGCTGATATCAAGCACCCGCTACGGCCTTGAACACATTTGCAGCTCCCCCATCTTCGGGGTTGGCCCATGGCAACGGGACGTGCCTTGTCCGGACGGTGAGGTGTGTGCCGCCGACTGCGACCTCCGCCATCCGATCTATGTCTACATGCCGGTTGTTTCCGCAGTCCAGCGCAAGGACGCCAGTTCAAATCTGGGAGTGCCCAATCCGGAGGCCTTCACCTTCCTCGACCTCACGGGCGATGGGGTCGTGGACGTCACCATCAACGGAGACACCCGTGAGCCGCTGGCGATCAACGGTGGAACGGCAACCATCAGCGATATCGCGCTGGAACAGGGTTGCAATCATGTGCTGATCCGCTGGCAACCCGCATCTGCCGAAGCAAAACTACGCCTGCGTTGGCGCAATATCGCGAACCAGCTTGAAACCCAATTGCGTTTTATCTAACATTAACAGTCGCTATGAACAGGAGAAGATGAACCATGCCAGAAGCCCTTACCCCTCGAGAGATTGTTCGCCGCTGCATTGCGTTTCGCGATCCGCCGCGCATCGGCCGGCACTTCGCCACCGATCCGATCCGGGGGCGGATCTGGGAGGACACCGATTTCGCCGGCGCCGGCTATGCCGCCGATCCCCGGTTCACTCCTGAGCCGGGGCAAACTGAATGGGTCACCGAATGGGGGGTGCGGCGCCGAACGCTGGGCACGCAAATTGGCGAAGCCGTCGGGTTTCCGCTAGCCGAAGGATGGCATCTCCTGGACACCTACCGGTTTCCGGATTTTTCTCCCGAGTGGCGCTGGACGGAACTGCAAACCCGGGTTGCCCGTGGGCATGCCGCCGGGAAGTACGTCTACGGTTCGGTTCCCAGCCTGATGCTGCTGCCCATCGATCTGCGCGGCATAGAAAACTGGTTTATGGATAATGCGGCGGAACAGGAGAACCTGGGCCGTCTCTTGGATCGTCTGGTTGATATCCGCGCCACAATGATCGAGAAATATGCCGCCGCCGGAGTAGATGCCGTCATCACGTACGACGACATGGGCTCCAATGACCGTCCGCTGGTCAGTCCCGCCACCTTTCGCGAATTGTATTTCCCGCGCTACAAGGCGACCATTGATCAGTTGCATGAACACGGCATGCATTTCATCCACCACTGTTGCGGCCAGGTGCGCGAATATATGGACATGTTTGTGGAAGCCGAACTGGATGTGCTGCAACTCGATCAGCCAACCCTGATGGGGATCGAGTGGCTGGGCAAGCACTACGGCGGCAAGCTGTGCTTCTGGAACCCGGTGGATATCCAGACGACGCTCGGCAGTGGTGACCTCGACGCCATTGAAGAGGAGGCTCGCCGCCAGATCTGGCATTTGGGCAATTATGGCGGGGGCTTTATGGTCAAGGCCTACCAGCAGCCTGAATCCATCGGCATGACCATCGCGCAGGCGCAGCGGCAGTACGATGCGTTCAGGCGCTGGGGGAATTATCCTCTGCGCACCCCGGAAAATGTCACCCAGTAAGGAGACAGGTAAATTTTGACACTGTTCATAAGCCTCTCTTAGGAATGGATACTCCTTCAGTTACTGGTGTGGCCTGAGTCAGGTTGAACCAAGGTCTTGTGAAAGCGGAATGGATACGGGTCCGGGGGGCGAATTGGTTTTCAGCCAGTTTTGAATCAGGGCGACCGCCTGCTCGCCGTGGGCGCGGATGTCGCTCTGCAGCAGGAAGGCGACCTGGGGCAACGGTCCGGTCCGGATACTGTGCAGTCCCGGCACGTAGTCGTTGGCAAGGACGCGGTCCTGTTCCCGGGCGACGACCAACGCCAAGTCGAGGCAGTCGGGGGCAAAGGCGTAGAGCCCGTCACCCGGGTGAAGAACGCAGAGAAAATCCCGCTTGGGAAACAAACAGACGATATGCCCAGAGCCAATCATAAATGCAATTTACAACCGAAAGATTATAAGACATTGTATTTGATATAGTTTCAATTATATCTTAACTACGCATCAAGGGACAATTATTGTGACCACAAAAGCTCGACCGCAAGACTTGTTTGCGGCGATTGCCGCGCAGGGAGGGGAGGCCAGACGGGGGCTGTTGATCGAACCCCAACCGTCGGCGTTGCCGGATTGTTTTTTGCCTGGCGAACAGTCGAATCCGAAGGCCGCGTTCCGGCCAGCCGCGAAGCTTGATACGGCCGCGAAACTCCAGCACGAACTAAAACGGCAACGCAGGCGGCTGGCGCCATTTCTGCGCAACCTCGCGCCCGCACCTGCGTCGGCCCGCCTGATTGTTCCGGTCGAAGCCTTTGACTGGCGGCTGGAGACCGCTGCCGACCGGCAGGATTCCGCCACGGTTTTCAACGGCGAGGGCGAATGGCAGTCCGTGACGATTCCCCATTATGGCGGCCCAGTGGGACGCGCCGCGGCCTATTACCGGACGACGTTTGAGGTGACCGAGGCCATGCGGGCCAGGGGGACTCTTTGGATCTGTTTCAAGGGCGTGGACTACAAGGCCCAGGTGTTCCTGAATGGCGCCTTCCTGGGTGCGCACGAGGGGTTCTTCGCGCCGTTCGAGTTCGAAATGACGGCGGCCGCTCGGATGGGGGAGAACGTCCTGGTGGTCAAGGTCGAGAACGATGCGGTACCGATCTCCGATGGCCGCTCCTGGGGAATGACCGTGGATGGCGACAAACTTTACGCCGCCACCGGGCCGGGCTGGGACGATCCCGAACTTGGCTGGCACCATTGTCCGCCCGGCATGGGCATCTACCAGGCGGTCACCATCGAGGCGCGCCCGGCGCTGCACCTGGCGGATGTGTTCGTCCGGCCGTTGCCGGAGGAGCAACGCTGCGAGTTATGGGTCGAGGTGTTCAACAGCGGGCGCCAGCCGGAGGCGGTCGCCCTTCGGGTTTCCCTTTTCGGGCAGAACTTCAAGGCGACGCTCTTCCGCGACCGCGTGTACGAGCCACCGCAAAAGGCGGGGCCGCGGTTGAACTGCTACCGCTTTGCGCTCGACCTGCCGCAACCGCGCATCTGGGATCTCGACACGCCGTGGCTCTACCAGGCGCAGGTCGGGCTGGGCAATGGCGACGTGATGACGCGCCAGTTCGGGATGCGCTCTTTCCGCATGGATATATCTGAGAAGCCGTATGGGCGCTATTTCCTGAATGGCCGCGAGATCCGCCTGCGCGGGGCCAACACCATGGGCTTCGAGCAGCAGGATGTGATCAGGGGCGATTTCGACCAGCTTTGCGATGACATCCTGCTGGCAAAAATCTGCCACATGAATTTCCTGCGCCTGACGCAGCGCCCGGTGCAGCCGGAAATTTACGAGCTGTGCGACCGGCTGGGCCTGATGACCCAGACCGATCTGCCGCTGTTCGGACATCTGCCGCGCCGCCAGTTCTGCGAAGCCGTGCGCCAGGCCGGGGAGATGGAGCGGCTCGTCCGCTGTCATCCCTGCAACATCGTCGTCAGCTACATCAACGAGCCGTTTCCACCCGCGTGGGGCGACAAGACCCACCGCCAGTGCAACCGGGCCGAACTGGAGCGGTTCTTCGAGGCGGCCAACCAGGCCGTATTGCTGGCCAATCCTGACCGGGTGATCAAGCCGGTGGACGGCGATTACGATCCGCCCGCCTCCGGCCTGCCGGACAACCACTGCTATACCTGCTGGTACAACGGCCATGGCGTGGACATCGGCAAACTGCACAAGGGCTACTGGCAGCGCGTCAAACCCGACTGGTTTTATGGGTGCGGTGAATTTGGCGCCGAGGGGCTCGACCCCGTTGGCGTGATGCGCAAATACTATCCCCAGGCTTGGCTGCCGCAGTCGCCCGCCGAGGAGGCGACGTGGTCGCCGGACCGGATCAAGAACGCCCAGAGCGGCCGCTTCCACTATATGTTCTTCGATACGCCGCGAACGCTGGCGGACTGGGTCGCGGCCAGCCAGCGGCACCAGGCCTGGGCCACGCGGAGCATGACCGAGGCTTTTCGGCGCGACAACCGCATGAACACCTTTGCTATCCACCTCTTCATTGATGCCTTCCCGGCTGGCTGGATGAAGGCGATCATGGATGTCGAGCGCCAGCCCAAACCGGCCTTCTTCGCCTATCGCGAGGCCCTGACACCACTCAAGGCCGACATCCGTGTCGACCGTTGGGCCTATACCGCCGGCGAGGCGATGTGCTTCGAGTTCCGGGTTTGCAACGACACGCATGAGGCGCCGACCGGCGCGCGGCTGCGGTACCAGCTCGAAGTCGGCGGCAAGGTTGTTTTCGCGCAGCAGGCCAGGGCGCGTATCGCGCCCTGTCAGAGCGTGTTCCAGGGCTTCCTCAAGCTGGACGCGCCCCCGGTGGAGCAGCGGACGCCCGCCGTGCTCCGGCTGGCGTTGGCCGACCGCGCGGGCCAGGTGCTGCATGACACGGCCGTCGAATTGACCTTCTTTCCGGTGGCGCCGTCGGCGAGGGCTGGGCGCGTCGGCGTCATCGGCGCCCGCAACGGCAAAGCGGCTGGCCTGGCGCGCGAGCTGGGGTTGCAGCCGGTCTTCCCCCGAACTCTGCATGCTGGCGCCAGCCCCCTGATTCTGATCGACGATCCCGTTCGTTTCCAGGCGCAGCGCGTGGCGGTGGAGGCGGCCGTGCGGGCCGGGGCAACGGCGGTTTTCCTGGAACTGCCCGCAGGTGAGCACGCGATTGCCGGCGACCGGATGGTCATGGAAACCTGCGGCATGGGGACCCGGCATTTCGTCTCGCGTGCCACCGGCCATCCTCTGGTCGCGGGCTTCGCGCCGCAGGACTTCTGGATCTGGCACGATCCGGCCGACGACTGTATCGCGCCGTTCCTGGAAACCTGCTTCCGGGCCGAGGGCTGGACAGCGATTCTGACCACCGGCAGCGGCGGCGGAACCCTGTCCTCCCCGATCGCCTGGTCGCCAGCTCTGGCCGCCGCCGAAAAACGCGAAGGCGCGGGGCGCTGGGTGATCTGCCAGGTGGCGCTGGCCGGCCGTACCAGGACCAACCCCGTGGCGGCGCTATTTGCCAGGCGACTGACGGAAGGGTGATCGCTATGTCCAAGAGCAAGATTGAACGGGAGACCGCATGATGAACATGAGCAGTCGTCAACGGGTAAAGCGGGCCATTCATTTTCAGGGTGTGGATCACATTCCGCACTATCTGCCCGACGGCAAGGAGAACGATATGACCTGGCTCGGGATGCCCAGGGAGCCGGATCGGCAACCCTGGACACGGCAAGCTCGCCTGCTGGCGCCCTGTGCGAAGCCTTCCGGGCCTTTGGCATCATGACCGTTCCGGCGCCTTTCGTCTGGTCATCACCCAGTCATGACGCTTCCGGTTCGATGCCGCTGGGCAATGGCGATATCGGCATCAACGTCTGGGCCGAGGAGAATGGCGACTTGCTTTTCTATCTCTCGAAGACCGATGCCTGGGATGAGAATGCGCGGCTGCTCAAGTTGGGCCGCCTCCGCGTCTCGCTCTCGCCCAACCCGTTCGCCGCGGGCGGGGCCTTCCGCCAGGAACTCGACCTGGCCAACGGTTGCCTCCGCATCTCGGCGTCACCGGGGGGCGCCGCTTCCACGGGGGCCTGCTCGATCCTCCTCTGGGTCGATGCCAACCGGCCCGTTGTGCGGGTCGAGATCAAGTCCCCGCGCCCGATCGAGTCCAGGGTCGCCGTGGAACTCTGGCGCACGGTGGAACGCCCCCGCGAAGGTGCCGAGGGGCATTGCGACGCCGGGCTGCGATCCCCGGACGAACGTGAGACCGTCTATCCCGACGCCGTCCTCGATGGCGGACCGGATGCCCTGCTCTGGTGCCACCGCAACCGTGGGTCCTGCTGGACCGCCACGCTCGAGCGCCAGGACATGGCCGAATGGGTGAACCAGGGGCGCGACCCGCTGCTGCACCGCACGTTCGGCGCGCTCCTGCGGGGCGACGGGCTGGTCAAGGCGGAGGGTCGCGCCCTGCGCACCGCGGCGCCGGGCACGCGCCTGGCCTTTGCCATCCATCCCCTGACCGCGCAGACTGAGACCGTCGAGGCATGGATGGCGGCGCTGCGGGCGCAGGCGGTACTGACCGACGCCACGGATGTGCAGGCCGCCTTCGCCGAACACACCGCCTGGTGGCAGTCCTTCTGGCAACGCAGTTGGATCCGGGTCTCCGGCACGCCGGAAGCCGAAACTGTCTCCCGCGGCTATGAACTGCAGCGCTTCGTGAATGCCTGCGGCGGGCGCGGGGTGTTCCCGATCAAATTCAACGGCTCGATATTTACCGTGGACGCCCATGAAAAGGATGAAGCGTTCGATGCCGACTACCGCCGCTGGGGCGGGGGCTACTGGTTCCAGAACACGCGGCTGACCTACTGGCCGATGATCATGAGCGGCGACTCCGATCTCATGGAACCGTGGTTCCGCATGTATCTCGAGGCGCTACCCTTTGCCATGGCGCGGGCCAAGGTCAACTTCGGATTCGACAATGCCGCCATGTTTCCCGAAACCATGACCTTCTGGGGATCGTTCCTTAATTCCAACTACGGTTACTCGCGCGGCGACCTGCCCCCCGGATTGAGCGAGAACACTTACATCCGCCGCTATTGGCAGGGGATGTTGGAACTGATTGCGGTTCTGCTCGATCTCTATGCGGTGACCCAGGACGAGTCGGTGCTGCGCGAGAAGCTGCTGGTGCTGGCGCCGCCATTCCTGCGCTTCTACCGCGACTACTATCCGGAGCGTGACGCCAACGGCATGATGCGCCTGGCGCCCGCGCAGTCGCTCGAAACCTGGCACGAAGCCGTCAATCCCTCGCCCGACATCGCCGGATTGCACTGGGTGCTCGACGGACTATTGGCGCTCCCGCAAGACAAGCTGCCTTGCGAAGTCCGCACCGAGTGGGTCGCCTTCCGCGACATCCTGCCGCCGTTGCCGACCCGCGTCTATGTCTGGGAGAAGCGCACCGAAATCCTGCCAGCCGTTGAGTACGACCAGTGCGCCAACTCGGAGAACCCGGAGCTGTACGCGGTCTTTCCCTACCGCCTGTTCGGCGTCGGGAAACCTGGGCTGGAAACCGGCCTGGCCACCTGGGACGCCCGGCGCATCAAGGGCACCGGCGGCTGGCGCCAGGATGCCATTCAGGCCGCTCTGCTCGGTCTGACCGACGAGGCAAAACGCGACGTGGTCAAGAATTTCTCCACCTCGCACCCGGGCAGCCGCTTTCCCGCCTTCTGGGGACCGAACTTCGACTGGATTCCCGACCAGGGCCACGGCAGCGCCGCTTGCATTGCTTTGCAATGCATGCTCATGCAGTCCGACCGCCCGCATGACAGCGCCGCTTCGACGGCCGCAGGCGGGGCGATCCGCCTGCTGCCCGCCTGGCCGAAGGAGTGGCACGCCGATTTCCGCCTGCACGCGCCGGGGAGAACCGTCGTCGAAGGCCGTGTGGCTGACGGGAAACTTTGCGAATTGTGCATCAGCCCGGAGAACCGCCGGAAAGACATTGAAAAACAATAACCTGAAGGCGCTGAGTCCATGCAAGCAGTGGATTGCGACGAGGAAACACGGGGCAGAGGCTTGACAGTGCCCACGCGTGTGCGCTACCCACGCCTAACAGAGGGCATTCAACAGAACAGGAAGGACAGGCCAGTAATTATGATGACTTCAAGAGAACGCTTGGAAACGGTCATCCGCGGCGGGGTACCCGACCGCGTACCGGCCACCGTGCATCAGTGGCAGCCGTACCATTACGGCAACATCATGGGCGTCACTGATGAACTCGAAGCGTTTCAGGCGGTCGGCCTGGACGCCGTGATCTACCCCTGGGCCTGTGTCCGGCGAGAGGAGAACCCGGACTGGCGCGGTACCGGGGTGGAAACGCCGCTTCCCGATGGCCTGGTCGCCATCGAAGCCTCTTTGACCACGCCGGACGGCGTGCTGACCGGCAAAGCCATGCGCTCGCCCTACACAACCACGGAGACGGAGCACCTTTTCAAGCGCCCCGAGGACATGCATTTAATCCGGAAATACAAGGCGGTACCCGAACTCGAGGTGGATGCCGTTCTGGCCCTGCGCCAGCGCCTGGGCGACGACGGCATCCTGCGTTGCTTCACCAATGGCCCGCAGGGGTCGCCCTGGCAGGACGCCTGCTGTTACTACGGCACCGCGGAGATGATCTACCAGGCGTATGACGACCCGGACTGGACCCACGAGTTTCTCAACATCCTGCTCGATAAGAAACTGGAATTCTACCGCAAAAACCTGACGCCGCTCAAGGGCGTGTTCTCCATGATCGAAACCGGCGGGGGCGCCGCCTCGAATACCGTCATTTCGCCCGCCATGTTCGAGGAGTTCTGTCTGCCCTACGACCGCCGCCAACACGACCTGATCCACGAGATCGACCCGGACATCGCCATCAGCTACCACACCTGCGGCGGGATGATGAAACTCCTCGAGCTGATCCCGCGTAACGGCTGCGACTTCAGCGAAACCCTGTCGCCGCCGGGCTGCGGCGGCGACATCCACGACCACTGCGACGAGGCGGAGGTCAAGCGCGTCCTGGGCGCCAAGGTCAAGCTCATGGGCGGCCTTAACCAGTCCGAAATCCTTGAGCAGGGGACGGGGGAGCAGATTGCCGCCGAGGTCGAGCGCTGCTTCCGGCATTACGGCGTCGGCGGCGGTTACATCATGATGCCCAGCGACCACTTCTTCCACGCGCCCAAAGAAAACCTTGCACATTACGCCGCCGCGGTCCGGGAACGCGGCCGCTATTGAAAATGACGCCCTGAAACCACGACCCGCCGCGCGAGAGGCGCGCGAGAGGGACAGACCCCGCTGACCATTTTGAGAGGAAAGAACATCATGAGAAAAGAATCGCATACGAAAACGCGCCACACGCTGGACGGCATCCGTCATGTTATGCGCTGCGCGCTGATGGTCACGCTGGCGCAACTGTTGACCCGGCCGACACTTGCGGAAATGCATACGCGTCCGGGTCCCGCGCCGGAATGGCGCGGGACAGTTGGCACGGATTACCTCGGCCCGGATGTGCTTTGGCGGCCTCGTGAATGGCTCGTTTTTCACATGCTCGACGATGCAGGCACGGGTTTTGATCTCGAATTCACCGTACGCGACATGAATATCTATATGCAGGGGCCGCGACGTGTGCTCTTTTGGGTGATTGGCCCCGAGGGAGAAACCCTGCACCAGAGCTTCATGGAGGATGACGGTGTTGTCGCCGGTAATGAGCAGTACCGTGACGGCATATACGATGTCTATCAGGATTACCGTTACCGCGAATGGCACCGCATCCACAGTCCGGGCGGCTATCCGCCGGGCAAACAGCGTTCACCCTATTTGGCGCATCCGGAACGGCTGCCGTACCGCCGGACGACCGCGACCGTACCGGCGGGCGGCCCGGGGCTTTA
>JAIPIQ010000053.1 GCA_021734645.1 Fidelibacterota bacterium
TTGCCGACGGCAGCTACTGGCTCTATGATTATGACGTTATGGGACAACTGATCCAGGCTCGGCGGTACTGGTCCGACGGCCTGCCCGTGGCCGGGCAGTCCTTCGCCTACGGTTTCGACGACATCGGCAACCGGACGGCGACCACGAACAACGGCGACGCCGCCGCCTACCAGGCGAATCTGCTGAACCAATACGAACAGCGCGACGTGCCCGGCCGGGCGGACGTTCTGGGGCGAGCAAATCCGGAGGCGGTGGTGACGGTCAACAGCCAGGTGGCGACGCGCCAGGAGGCGGGGTACTACCACCGGGCGCTGTCGGTGGCCAACACCAACGCGGCGGGGTATCCCGAGCTAAGTGTGGTGCACTTTTACAGCCGCTGTAATGAAAACGATCGCCCGTTACAGCCGCTGTAACGAAAAAGGGCCACCGTTACAGCCGCTGGAACGTCGCATGAACGGTCACTGATGGCCATTCCAATCGTTCTCGTCCCTCGTCGTCGGCCTCGATCCCTCCGCCCCGTTTGTCGCGGGCGATGGGCGAGGACGACGACGAAGTGAAAGAAGGGATCACTCGTACCATCAACGGTAGCCTCTCATGATTTCTCCGTGCCTTTGTGGCTCTGTGAGAACAATGATCGAACGAGGCGGTCAACCGGACGCCTTCGGCGCCGGTCACCTTTGGCGTTGACGGGAAGCAAAAGGCACAAATCCCTTGCCTGACACGGCCAAAAACGCGGCTTGAGCGCGGGGCGGGGGGGCGCTATGCTCGGGTTTTCATACAGGGAAGTGAGGATTACGGATGAAGGGTCGTGTATTGATTATTGGCGCGGGCGGCGTGGGCCGGGTGGTGGCGCACAAGTGCGCCTCTTTGCCGGAGGTTTTTCCGGAAATCATGCTGGCGAGCCGGACGCGCGAGAAGTGCGAGGCGATTGCGCGGGATTTGCCGCGGCCGGTGGCCACGGCGGCGGTGGATGCCGGACAGGCGGCCAACCTGACGCCGTTGCTGCGGTCGTATCAGCCGCAACTGGTGATTCACGTGGCGTTGCCGTATCAGGATCTGGCGATCATGGATGCCTGCCTTGAAGCCGGGGTGGACTATCTGGACACCGCCAACTACGAGCCGCCGGATACCGCGCGGTTCGAGTACAAGTGGCAATGGGCCTACCAGGAGCGCTTTCGCGCGGCTGGGCGCATGGCCGTTCTGGGGTCGGGCTTCGATCCGGGGGTGACGAGCGTGTTTTGCGCGTGGCTGTTGAAGCACAAGTTTGACACCATCGAGACGATTGACATCATTGACTGCAATGCCGGCAGTCATGGTCTGCCCTTCGCCACCAATTTCAATCCCGAGATCAACATCCGGGAAGTCACCGCGCCGGGCCGCTACTGGCAGGCGGGGCAGTGGATCGAGACGCCGCCCCTGCACGAGCACCAGCCCTTCGAAGTGCCCGAGGGCATTGGCAATCTCGAAATCTATCTGATGTACCACGAGGAACTCGAATCCCTGGCGGCGCATATTCCCGGGTTGCAGCGCGCGCGGTTCTGGATGAGCTTTTCGGCCAATTATCTCAAGCACCTGGAGGTGCTGCAGAATGTGGGCCTGACGGGCATCGAGGCGATTGACTTCCAGGGGCAGTCCATTGTGCCGCTCCAGTTCCTCAAGGCCCTGCTGCCCGATCCGGCCAGCCTCGGACCACGCACCACCGGCAAGACCTGGATCGGCTGCCAGGTGACGGGACAGAAGGACGGGGCGCGCCGGACCCACACGATCTACAATATCTGCGATCATCAGGCCTGCTACCGGGAGACTGGCGCCCAGGCCATTTCCTATACGACGGGCGTGCCGGCCATGATCGGCGCCAAGCAGATCGTCACCGGCGCCTGGCGCGGCGCCGGCGTATTCAACATGGAGCAGCTTGATCCCGATCCGTTCATGGACGATCTGAACCGGTACGGGCTGCCCTGGAAAGTCATGGACGGCCCCGTGTTCGCCGCGGGCGCCTGATCCGGACATCACCGGCTGCTTCCCACCGCATGGTCCCATGATACCGCAGGCATCTCTGGCAACCCTTCGCACCCCGGCGTTCGTGCTCGATCTCGGCGCTCTGCGCCGCAATCGGGATTGCCTGGCCACGGTCGCGCAGCGGAGCGGCTGCCGGATCTTGCTGGCGCTGAAAGGCTTTGCGGTGCCGGCGGTGTTCCCGGAGCTGCGCGCGGGGCTGGCGGGGGTCTGCGCCAGCTCGCCCCACGAGGCGCGCCTGGGTCGCGAAACATTCGGCGGCGAAGTGCATGCCTACGCGCCCGCGTACAGCGCCGAGGATCTCGAGCAATTGCTGCCCCATTGCGATCATCTGGTTTTCAATTCCCTGGCCCAATGGCGCCGATTTCAACCGCGGGTCGCGCGGGAGGCGCCGCCGCCCTCGGTGGGCCTGCGCGTCAATCCCGGCCACTCGGAAGCGCCCCGTCCGTTGTATGACCCCGCGGCGCCGGGCTCGCGCCTGGGGATTCCGCCGGGCCGGTTGCGGCCCGGTGATATCGAGGGGATCGAGGGGCTGCATTTTCATGCCTTGTGCGAGCAGAATGCGGATGCGCTCGAGCGGACGCTGGCGGCCTTCGAACGGCATTACGGCGCTTTGCTGCCGGGGTTGCGCTGGGTGAATTTCGGCGGGGGGCATCACATCACGCGCGCGGACTACGAGGTGGACCGGTTGGTGCGGCTGGTGCGGGATTTCGCGGCGCGCTATCGGGTGCAGGTCTACCTGGAACCCGGCGAGGCGGTGGCCTGGCAGGCGGGCGTGCTGGTCACCACGGTGCTCGATGTGATCGAAAACGACGGCGCCATTGCCATTCTCGATACCTCGGCAACCTGTCACCTGGCCGACGTGCTTGAAATGCCGTTCCGGCCCGAGGTGGTAGGCGCCGGGCTGCCCGGCGCGCTGCCCCACACCTACCGCCTCGGCGGGCTGTCCTGTCTGGCCGGTGACTGGATCGGCGCCTATTCCTTTGCCAAGCCGCTCCAGCCCGGCGACCGCCTGGTGCTCACGGATATGGCTCACTACACCATCGTCAAGACCAATACCTTCAACGGCGTGCGCCTGCCCGATCTGGCGGTTTATGACCCGGAGACCGAGGAAGTCCGCCTCATCCGCGAGGCTGGCTACGCCGATTACCGCGACCGGCTCATGCCGCCTCGAGGGAGTGAATAGATCATGGAGCTGTCCCACGAGTTTCCCTTTCTGGCCTCCGAGATTGACCCGCGCCCGCCGACTGCCTGCGGGCTGCATGTCATCCCGGCGCCCCTCGAAGCCAGCGTGTCCTACGGCCCCGGCACGGGACGGGGCCCTGCCGCGATCCTGCGGGCCTCGAATCAACTCGAGTGCTGGGACGGCTGGTCCTTTCCCGCCGAACTGGGCATCTTCACGTGGCCGGCCACCGATTGCGCGGGAACGGCCGCCGGGGCCGTGGCGGCCATTCAGGCGGCTGTGGCCCGCGCCGTCGCCTGCGGCGGCTGGCCCGTTGTGCTCGGCGGCGAGCATACGGTGACCTATGGCGCCCTGCAGGCCCTGCGCCCCGGCCGTCCCGCCCTGGGCGTCGTTCAGTTCGATGCCCATGCCGACCTGCGCCTGGCTTACGAAGGGAATCGCCTCAGTCATGCCTCCGTCATGCGGCGCGCCCTCGAACTCGATACCCGCCTGTTCCAGATCGGCGTCCGGGCCTGCTGCGCCGAAGATCTCGCCATTCGCGCCGAGCGGCATGTGGCCCATCTTGATGCCGCCCACCTCGCCCGCGCGGGCCTCCCGCCCGCGCCCCTCCTGCCCGCCGACTTTCCCGATGAGGTGTACCTCACCTTTGATCTGGATGCCTTCGATCCCGGCTTCATGCCCGCCGTCGGCACCCCCGAACCCGGCGGCCTCGATTGGTGGACCACCCTGCGCCTGCTGGAAGCCGTTTTTCACGAGCGCCGGGTGATCGGTTGCGACATTGTCGAGCTGGCGCCGCGGCCGGCCTGTCCGGCGGCGGATTTCATCGCCGCGCGCCTCGTCTATCAACTCATGGGGCTGCATCAGCGCCAACGCGGGTGAGGCGTAGGCCAGGGGACACGGATATGTTCGGCAACAGGAGAAACCACGTTGGCGTGGCGCTGGGCGGGGGTGGGGTGCGCGGGCTGGCCCACGGCCCCGCGCTCGAAGCCATTGACGCGGCGGGCCTCAAGCCGGTGGCCATCGCCGGAACCAGCATGGGCGCCATCATGGGCGCCTTGTACGCCTCCGGCAAGACGGGCAAGGAAATCCGGCAGCTCACCGAGCGGCACATCGTCAGCCGGGATGACGGGTTGAAGGATGTCTATGCCAAGAAGGATACCCTGCTCACATGGCTGCGCACGGTGCGCATCGCCTGGGACCGCAGCGGCCTGCTCAAGGCCGACGGTTTCGTCCGCTACCTGACCGAGCAGATGGCCGCAACCTGCTTTGAGGATCTCAAGATCCCGCTGCGGGTGGTGGCCACCGATTTTTATTCCGGCGAGCCGTTTGTTTTCGACTCCGGGCCTTTGCTGCCGGCCCTCAAGGCCAGCATGGCGATTCCGGGCGTGTTCGTACCCGTCGAATATGCCGGCCGGATCCTCGTGGACGGCGGCTTGAGCAACAACCTGCCCTACGACGTGCTGCCGGACGAATGCCGGCTGGACATTGCCGTGGACGTCAGACCCCTGCGCGAGCGGCAGAATCCCGATCCGCCCCACATGGTCACCGCCATCCTCGGCATGTTCGATATCATGCTGGATCGCATGACCAGGGCCAAGTTGCGCGAGCAGCCCCCCGCTCTCCTCTTCCACCCGCCCATCGCCGGCGTGCATATCCTCGAATTCGACAAGGCCGCCAGCGTTCTGAAGCAGACCGCCGCCGCCCTGCCCGACTTCAAAGCGCAACTCGATCAGAAGTGACGCCCCTCATGAATCCTGTTGAAAGGGTTAAGGAACAATAATGAAACCTGAGTTGGAAACGGTATTGGTGACCGGCGGGGCCGGCTATGTGGGAGCGGTTTTGACGCCGCGGCTGTTGGCGGCGGGCTACCGCGTCAAGGTCTATGACTTGTACCTGTACGGGCGCGAGCCCCTCGAGGCCGTGCGCGGGCACGCCGCGCTCGAAGAAATCGAGGGCGACCTGCGGGACACGGACCGCCTGCGCCATGCCCTGCGCGGGTGCGACGCGGTGATTCATCTGGCCTGCATCTCGAACGATCCCAGTGTCGAGTTGGATCCCGATCTCAGCCGCACGATCAACTTCGAGGCCTTCGAGCCGCTGGTGCGCGGCGCCCGCGATGCCGGGGTCCGGCGGTTCATTTTCGCTTCGTCGGGCAGTGTCTACGGGGTCAGCGAAGATCCGGACGTCACCGAGGAGCATCCCCTGGTGCCGGTCTCGCTCTACAACAAGTACAAGGCCCTCTGCGAACCGGTGCTGCTCGAGGCCGCCGCGCGCGGGTTCGATCCGGTCATCATCCGCCCGGCCACGATCTGCGGCTACTCGCCCCGCCAACGCCTCGATCTGACGGTCAACATCCTGACCAATCACGCGGTCAATGCCGACAAGATCACGGTCTATGGCGGCTCCCAGATGCGGCCCAACCTGCACATGGCCGATATGATCGCGCTGTATCTCAAGTTGCTCGAGTATCCCGCCGCGTTGATTCGCGGCGAAATCTTCAATGCCGCCTATGAGAACTTCAGCGTGGCCGAAACCGCCGAGCGAATTCGCCGGATTGTGGCCACCGAAGTCCCCGGCAAACAGGATCTGCCGATCGTCACCACGCCCTCGGACGACATCCGCTCCTATCACATCTCATCGGCCAAGTTGCGCCGCGTGCTGGGTTTCGCGCCGCAACACACCATCGAGGACGGCGCCCGCGACCTGATCGCCGCCTTCGGAGACGGCCGCCTGCCGGATTCCCTCACCGACGAACGCTATTTCAACATTCGCCGCATGAAGGCCATTGACTTGCGCTGAGGCGGACTGCGGTAGCACAGGCGTCTCGCCGACCAGGCGTCCCATTCTGAATCCAACTACGAGAACTTCAGCGTGGCGGAAACCGCCGAGCGAATCCGCCGGATTGTGGCCGCTGAAGTCCCCGGCGAACAGGATCTGCCCATTGTCACCACGCCCTCCGCCTACCGGATTCCTTCACCGACGAACGCTGTTTCAACGTCCGCCGCACGATCTGATTTTTCGGGTGTGAGAGAACGCGAGGCATTGGGGATGCAGACACGGAAGGCAATCGTCATCCGTAGTCGTCGCCGTGGTCGGCTACCGACAGGATAGATTAGGGTGAAAGATTAGGGCGAAAGATGAGGGGGGGCGGATGCTGTTCCCTAATCTTTTGCCCTAATCGCTGCTCGATCATGGCCAGGAAACTCGGATACGCTTACGCGATTCCCTTCCACCGCCAGCGCCAATGTGACCGACGGCAAGAAAGTATTTACCACGGAGACACGGAGGACACGGAGAGGAAAAGGGTGGGGAGATGTAACCGCAGAGAACGCAGAGATCGCAAAGATACGTTCCCGTTTCTGCGGTTATTCACCACTGGTTTGAGGGTGTGTGGGTATTCGGGACCCAGAAGTGGAGTCCCCCAATCTTTGTCGCGCACCTTGTCGCGCCCTTGTCGGGAATCTCAGAGGAGTTCGTCCTGCCGGTCGTGGTACGCCATCAGGGTGCCGGCGAGTTCCTTGTAGAACGGGATCCAAGTGAATGCGCTCATAATGTGGTCTCTCCCAATATCGAGCAGCCGCATCGTTCTTGCGGGCGCGGTACTCCCGAAATCGCGGGTACTGGCAATCACCGTTGCGCTTAGCTGTCATTCAGTACAGGGCGCGTTCTTCGGCCGGGAGTGTGGCGAAAGATTTCATGGGGCGGCCTCCTCCCGGGCGATGGCCCTGAAGTAGGGGTGCATCCAGGCTGGCGCGAGCGTGATATCCTCAAGCAACCGGCGGCGATCCGATGGGGAGAGCAACTTGCGCAGGTGCAGCACCCGTTCGGGCGTGATGTTCACTTTGCCGACATAGCGCAGTCCCGCGATAACCAGGTCGGTCATCCGGCCAGCGGCGGCCATCATGCGGGGTGAAGCCTGGCGCAGTTCGATCGTCTGGTTGCTGTTGTGTGTCTTGGGCCTGGCCATTACGTCAGATAAATTGCCTGCTTTTTCTGACGGACGCAACCACAAAAACAGCACCCCAAAAATGGTGCCGTTGGCCGGAGGGGTGCGGGACAGGAGAGTTACCCTCGTTAATCCTAATCGCACTCGTCTCATCGCATATCCCGGCGGAGCCGTGTCCCGTCTTCGCTGCGGTATGCCGATTGGATCTGCAAGCAGGAGAGTACGATCAAGAACGGCGACTGAGGCGGGTGAATTGTTCGTGCCATTCCAGGCCAAGCGCCGCGGGGACCAGATCGTTGCGCTGTTGATTGGCCTACGCTCCGCTCCGCGGGGGATCCGCGATCGAGAGAGTGCGATTAGGATGGGGGGGGGCGCCGCATAGCGTTGTATTTGAAGATATACAACCAAGGATGTCGAGAACCCCTGCGATCACGGCATTATCTCAGGCCGGTAACTTTCGTGTCCTGCGCCCATGGGCAGGTATCGCAGTTCTGCGGCTTGCACAAAAGCTATAGACGCTGTAGCATCTGTGTGCGGAGTGGATCAGCGATGAATGACAGGGAAGAACGCCTTTATGAGGTGGAGGAAGGCCAGCAGGTGGTACTTCATTGCCGGTCAGGGGGTGTATTCGCGTCAAGCAACCCGCTCTCTATTCGATCTTTCCGACAGGGAAAAGAAGCACTGTGAAAGCGAGAATCTACATCGAAACAAGCGTCATCAGCAACTTGTGTGCTCGGCCTTCCCGCGACTTGATCGTAGCGGCCAATCAAGAGATTACGCGGGAGTGGTGGGAGCGGGATCGCGGGCGCTATGATTGCTATGTTTCGGCACTGGTCTTGGATGAGGCATCATCGGGCGACGTGTGTGCGGCGGCGAAGAGGCGCGCAGTCATTGCCGAGCTGAAGGAACTGGCGATGGACGCGGCCACCGTTGGGGTGGCGCGTGAGCTACTGATCCGTACAAGATTGCCAAAACGTGTTACCGACGATCTGGCGCATATCGCGACAGCCGCTGTGTATGGGATGGACTATCTGCTCACATGGAATTGCGCCCATATTGCTAACCCGCATTGGCAACCGAGGGTGGCAGCGGTGCTGAGGGAGTTGGGCTATGACGGCCCCATGATCTGCACGCCGCAGGCCTTGTTGGAGGGAGAGGAACGATGAAAAAGGATCCAATCGTCGAGGAAATCCACAAATTGCGCACGGAACATGCCCGGAGGTTCAACTACGATCTTGATGCCATGTTTGAGGACCTTCGTCGCAAGCAGGCCCGCCGGAAGAACGTGGCCGATCTGAAGCCTGTCAAGCCGGTGGTGTTGTGTGTTGCAGAGCCGCAGACGACGTACGGGACCACTGGAACCAGGAGAATGTCGAAGGCTTCCCGATGAGTTACTCAGAACAGCATATTGACTTGCGCTGAGGCAGGCTGTGGCCGGTGACCGACGTGCCGGTTCATCAGCGTTCATGATTGCGTCGCGGGCGCGGCCGGGCTATCGTGGTCCGTGGGTGCCAGGGCGCGGCCCAGCCGGCTGGGTTAGGGGGTGCGGTGAGGTGAATGATGAGTGAGCAATATGCGTGGTTATGGGATGTGGAAATGGATGCGGCGACGTTTGAGCGGTGCTTGCATGGGGAGCGGGCGTTGGGCCGTTTCGATGCGGATTGGGCACTGGTGCGGTTGCTGGAGTATGCGCCCTATAGAGAAATCCGCCAGTTGCTCCCGGTTCAGCGCTTTATTCGCCGATGGCCAGATCTGGCGCCCCGCGTGCGCTCGGCCGCGCGGCGGGAAGGAACGGAATTTTTGAGAACATGGTTGATGAAAGAGGGGCGCGTGGATCATGAATAGAAACTGGGATGCGCTTTATCAACTGCAGGATTGGGCGCTGACCGCAATGCGGGCAGAGGACCATGGACTATATTTGACGGGTGGCACCGCCTTGAGTCGTGGTTATTATGCGCACCGCTATTCTGAGGATTTGGATCTGTTCGCCAATGATGCCCCGGATTTTCCACTATGGCGCGACCGCTGCCTGGAGGCGCTGCGAAATGCCGCGGAACGGGATGGGTTGGCGTGGGAAGTTACTCTGCGCGAGCCTCGCTTCGGCCGGGCATTCGCCCGTGGCGCGGTCACGCTCAAATTGGAGTTCGTCAACGATGTCCCCTGTCGGATAGGGGCCGTGTGGGAACATCCCACGCTTGGTCGGTTGGACACAAAGGAAAACATCCTTGCTAACAAGGTGTCCGCTTTAGTGGACCGCCAAGCGCCCAAGGATGTAGCGGATATCTATTGGCTATGCTGCCGGGATGGATTGGACTTGAATGCGGCCGTGGAGAATGCAAAAGGCAAGGCGGCCGGGCTTTATCCTCCGCTGGTTGCCAAATCATTGATGGAGGCCGTGCGGGGTGCTTGGTCCGCGGTTCCCTGGCAGAACGCGCCTTCCGAAAAGGAATTTGAGCAGGAACTCCAGGCCTTGGTCAGGCAGTTGATGGAAGGCGGTTAGAAAAGCTATGAGGGTGGAATCAGTGTCAATGGGATTGCCGCCGATCAGGCGCGGGGGCCATTACAGCGGCTGTAACGGGAGGGGGGGGGCCGTTCCAGCGGCTGTAACGGCGGGCGTTTTTCATTCCAGCGGCTGTAATGGCGGGACGGGGCGGTGTGGCGCCGGTGGAGGGGCGATATGAAGCGCATTGCCATTCTGGGGAGCAATTCTTTTTCCGGCGCCACCTGCGCGGCGGTCTGTTTGGAGCAGGGAATCGAGGTGCTGGGCGCGAGCCGGTCGCCGGAGCCGGCCCGTTGTTTTCTGCCTTATCGTTGGGGCGCGGCCGCGTCGGCGGGCTTTCGCTTTGTCCAGGCGGATTTGAATCGTGATCTGGATGCCTTACTCGAGGCGTTGGATGCATTCCGCCCGGAGGTGGTGGTGAATTTCGCG
This sequence comes from Fidelibacterota bacterium, assembly GCA_021734645.1. Lineage (GTDB taxonomy): Bacteria > Verrucomicrobiota > Kiritimatiellia > JAIPIQ01 > JAIPIQ01 > JAIPIQ01. The sequence continues at coordinate 10,075 of JAIPIQ010000053.1, forward strand.
GCGCAGAGCATGGTGGGTCAGAGTTGGGCGGCGCCGTTAGATTGGTACCGCACGAATGTCATGGGCCTGGTCGCGCTCGAAGAGGCGCTGCGGCGCCGGGATTATTTGCGGGCGTTCGTCCAGGCCTCGACCCCGGAGGTCTACGGCAGCACCACGGGGGTGGTCACCGAGGCGGCGCCCTTCAATCCCACCACGCCCTACGCCGCCTCGAAGGCCGCCGGCGATTTCAGCCTGCTGACGATCCACAAGGCCTATGATTTTCCCGTGCGTTTCACGCGCGCGGCCAACGTGTGCGGTCCCGGCCAGCAATTGTACCGCATCATTCCCCGGGCGATTTACTGCATCCGCGCGGGCGAGAAACTGAACCTCGAAGGGGGCGGCACGGCGGTGCGCGCGTTTGTCCACATGCGCGATGTGGCCGCCGGGACCCTGCTGGCCGCCACCGTCGGCCGCCCCGGCGCCGCCTATCATCTCTCGACCGACGAGCGGGTTTCGATCCGGGAGCTGGTCACGCGGATTTGTGCCGCCCTCGAGGTGCGTTTGGAAGACCACGTGACGGTCGCGCCCGCGCGGTTGGGCCAGGACGATGCCTACCTGCTGGATAGCACCCGCGCCCGGACCGAGCTGGGCTGGCAGCCCCGTTACCGGCTCGATGACATCATTGCCGAGACCGTCGCCTGGATGCACGACCAGTGGGACGAGATCCGGCGGCAACCCACCGCCTACCGGCATCAGCCATGAACGCGCCGGTGAATCCTGGGGTACAAGCCGGACACGCCGCCTGGATCCGCGGGCGGGTGGTCGCGCTCTCGCATGCGCGCCGCACGCCCCACCTGGGGTCGTCCCTGTCCTGCGTGGATTTGCTCACGGCCGCCTACTGGGGGGGGCTGCGCCTCGATCCCGCCCAGCCCGATGATCCCGGTCGCGACCGCCTGATCCTGAGCAAGGGCCATGCGGCCGCGGCGCTCTATGCGGCCTTGTGCCGCCGCGGCTATTTTCCGGAAGCGCTGCTCGAAACGTACTGCCGGCCCGGCAGCGCGCTCCAGGAGCATCCCGGGCCGCGCTGCGCGCCCGGGGTCGAGGCCGCCACCGGCTCGCTTGGGCATGGCCTGGCCCTCGGGTGTGGCATGGCCCTGGCCGCGCAGCTTCGCGAACAGCCCTGGCGCGTCGCCGTCATTCTGAGCGACGGGGAATGCAACGAGGGAACCACCTGGGAGTCGGCCCTGTTCGCGGCGGCCCAGCCCCTGGGCAATCTGCTGGCATTGGTGGACTACAACAAGTGGCAGGCCACCGGCCGCAGCAATGAGGTGCTGGCACTGGCGCCGTTGCGCGAAAAGTGGGCGGCGTTCGGTTGGGACGCCCGCGCGTGCGATGGCCACGATCTGGAAGCGCTCAACGAGGTGTTTGCCGAGCCGTGGGATCCGGCGGGCGCGCCGCGCCTGGTGGTCTGCCATACGATCAAGGGGCGGGGGGTATCGTTCATGGAAGACGACAACAACTGGCATTACCGGATTCCGACGGCGGATGAGGTGGCGGCCGCCCGCCAAGAACTGGGGCTGTCATGAGAAACGCCTTTGCCGCCGAGCTGACCCGTTTGGCCCAGGCCGATGACCGCATCGTTTTGCTTTCCGGCGATATCGGCAACCGGCTCTTTGATCCGTTCAAGGCGGCCTGTCCCGCGCGGTTCCGCAACTGCGGGGTGGCCGAGGCCAACATGATCGGCGTTGGCGCCGGCCTGGCGCTGAGCGGCCTGCGGCCGGTGGCCTACACCATCACGCCCTTTCTGACCACCCGCTGTCTCGAACAGATCAAGCTCGATGTCTGCTATCATGCCGCGCCGCTGGTGATTGTCGCCGTGGGCGCTGGCCTGTCCTATGCCAACCTGGGACCTACCCATCACTCGTTTGAGGATCTGGCGATCCTGCGGACCCTGCCGGGGTTGGCGATTGTCTGCCCCGCCGATCCGCTCGAAACCGCGGCGGCGTTGCGGGCCGCGTTGGCCCATCCCGGCCCCGTGTACCTGCGCCTGGGCAAGAAGGGTGAACCGGCCGTATATGAGGCGCCGCCGGATTTTGCAATCGGGCGCGCCATCACGTTGCGCGAAGGGGCGGATGGGGTGATCCTGTGCTGTGGCACGCTTATGCCCAACGCGCTGGCCGCCGCCGAGCTGCTGGCCGGGCGGGGCCTGGCGGTGGGCGTGATCAACATGCACACCGTCAAGCCCCTGGATACAGACTGCCTCGGACGCGTGTTCGCCGACGCCCGCTGGGTGGTCACCCTCGAGGAACACGGGCTGATCGGGGGCTTCGGCGGCGCGGTGGCCGAGTGGTTGGCGGATCAAGTGCCCTATCCGGCGCGCCTGTTGCGGTGCGGCATCCCGGACCGTTTTATTCATGAGGCAGGCGACCAGACCTATGCCCGGCAAAAGGCCGGACTCGATCCCGCCGGCCTGGCCGAACGCATCGAGGCGTTCAGCCGGGCGGTTGCCGCGCGGGAGACTGCCTGAAGGCGGCGATGGTGGCGGCCATGGGCGTGTAGCGCTGGCCCGTGGCGCGGATGAACCGGGCCGCGTCGAGGCGGGTGTTGAGCGGGCGGGGATCCGCGAAGTCGAAAGCGGAGAGCGGTTTTTCGATCACGTTGGCGGGGTGCCCCATCTGCGCGCAAAACTGGCGGGCCAGCCCGGCGCGGGTGAAGGGCTCGGGATTGGCCGTATGCCAGATGCCGGCCAGGCGTCGTTCGCAGGCCAGCAGCATCGAGCATCCGATGTCCTCGACGTCCGTCGGCGAGAATGTTTGGTTGGCGATGCAGACCAGCGGGCGCCCGGCCGCGAGCCAGGTCTGCCATTCCGAAAACAGATGCGCTTCGGCGCGCGCGGCGCCTACGATTTTATCGAGCCGCAGAATCAGGGCTTGGGGGTGGTGGGTCGTCAGCCACTGCTCGACTTCGAGTTTCTGGCGGCCATATTCGCAGACCGGCGCCGGCGGATCTGCTTCGGTGTAGTTGCCGGTGGCGCCGCTGAAGACGTAGCTGGTGGACAGAAAAACGGGCGTGAAGTCGGCGCGCGCGAAGTCGGTGAGGGCGGCGATGGTGCCGGTGCAATTCACGGCGCGGCTGGCGGCGGGATCCTGGCGGCATTGATCAATTTGGCGGATGGATGCGCAGAGGATGCCGAAGCTGGGCTGGTTGGGGTCGCGCGGCAGGCGTTCGAGGATCGGGGCCAGGCGGTCGCGCCGCAGGTCGAAGGGGATCAGGTCATCGGCGGCGGGCCGGGTGCGGGTGCCCCAGGCGGCATGGCCCGCGGCCCGCGCGCGCGCCAGGGCGTGCCGGCCGACAAACCCCGAAGCGCCCAGAAAGAACAGATTCATGGACGCGCGGCCGGGAGGAAGGCCTGGGGGCTGGCGGGAAAAATCGAGGCGAACCGGCCGCCGCGTTCGGTGAACCCGCTGAATTTCTCGCGCACACGGCTCTCGCTTTCCGGGTTCAGGCTGGTCAGGCACAAACGCAGGGCCGGATCATCGAGCGCGGCCGAGCCCACGATGGGCCGCTGGGAACCCGGCATGCACAACCCCCGTTTGTGGGGATGGTCATCAATGACGAAATCAATCCACTCGTCGAGCCCGTTGAAATTGATGAATTTGCAGGCCAGGTGGCCGGCGCCGAAGATCGCCACCTGGCCGTCGGCGCGGCAGTGCCGGACCCGCTCCCGCGTCAACTCGCGCCGGGGCGCGAATTGGTCGCGGTAGCGCGAGGCGGTGGCCTGCGCGGCCGGGAGGTAAGCGGCGGGCAGGACGGGGCGCGGCGCGGCGGCGCGGCGGGCCAGGACCACGAGGGCGTTTTCGAGGGGGTAGGGGTAGGTTTTGAAGAATAGGATTTCGTAGCCGTGCCAGGCCAGGGCCAGGCGGAGCAGGTCGGGGGTGAAGTACGACCGGTGCTCTTCCCAGACGGTACTGTAATCGAGTGTGGCCAGGGCCACGGAGACATCCGGCACTTCGAGCAGGAGATAGCCTTGTGGTTTGAGCAAGGCGCCCAGGGCCGCGAAGAAATCGTTCAGCGCGTGGGCGTGCTCGAGGATATGCCGGGCGACGATCAGATCAGCGGGACCGGCCTGCCGCGCCAATTCGGGGGCGGCGGTGATGAGGGCCTGCTGGAGGGTTTCGATCCCGGCGCAGGGATCGGTCACGCCCAGGGCCGTCGGCTGCCAGACGTCCGCGTGCGGAAATCCCCGGGTGGCCAACCGCGCGACCAGCGAGGCATCCTTGTAGCTCAGGCCCCGCACGCGCCAAGCGGCATCCGGCGGCAGGCAGCCGGCGACCGCCGCCGCCACC
>JAIPIQ010000054.1 GCA_021734645.1 Fidelibacterota bacterium
CGCGCCGCTGCCGGTTCCCTGCTCGACGGTCAGCGCATACTGGGCGCCGGTCGCGGAGACATACACGGCCACGGTCACGGGACTCGGCTCATAGCCTGTCTGCCAGGCGCGGGCCTTGAGCCAGCCCGGCACCGGCACTTCGACGATGCCCTCCCCCGCCAACGCCGCGGAAGCTTCCGTCGGGTCGGCGCAGGGGGGCTCGCCCCCGCCCATCGTGTATCGGATATCCGCGCCGACGGCGGCGGTGACCGTCACCGATCGCGTGCCCGCCGCATACGTTCCGGCGGGCGGATTGAAGACCGGCGCAGTCAGCGCGGCGCCCGCCTGGGTAACCGTAAACGTCCGCGCGAGGCCCTCGCCCGCAACCGTCACGGAGCCCGTCCGGGCCGGACCGACATTGACCGCGACATCGTATACCACGGCATCCGACCCAGTCCCGGACGCGCCGCTGGTAATCACCAGCCACGCTTCATCCGCCACCGCGGTCCAGGCCGTGTTCGCCTCGACGGCAAACGCCTGCCCCGTCGCGCCCGCCGCCGGGTGCCCGCGGTGGGCTGGCACAAGATCCAGCGCCAGAGCGGCAAATTGAGCGGTAACCTCCAGGTCACCCGTGACCTGGGTATCCGTCCGCAGGGCGGCCGCGAAACCGTCGCTCCAGCGCTCGAAGACGAAGCCGGGTTGGGCCATGGCCTCAACCGGTGAGCCCGCTCCACCCAAGGCAATCCGCTGGGTGGTCTCGCCCTGGAGCGTCCCGCCCGCGCCCGCCGTATACCGCAGCACCGCTTCGGCCATGCCGGCCTGGGTGACGGTCACGATATGCTGCGCCGCGCCGGCGGCCAGGACCAACGTGCCGGTCCGGGCTTCCGCGCCCGGGTTGGCCGCGAGATCGTAGGTCACCGCACCGGAACCGGTCCCGGCGGCGCCGGCCGTGACGGTCAGCCAGTCCGCGTCGGCCGTGCATGTCCAGTCCGCGACGGCAATCACCTGCAGCGTCTGGCCGGTGGCCGCGGCCGCGCCATGCAGGGGGGCGGCCGGTTCGACGGCGTGCAGCCACTCGGCCTCGGGATCCGCCTGCGGCAACGCCACCGTTTGCGCATAGGTATTGTTCTCCAACGTGAAATCGTCGTCGTCCGCCTGCGGTAGCACCTGGATCTGCAACGTGCGGAACGCGTCGGTCGCCGACCCCGGCCCGCAATCCCACAGGGCCGCTACGTCCTGCGAGGTGCCCGGCGCCATGGGTTCGGCCAGGGCCGACGCAACCACCGTATCTTCTTCATTGCGCCATTCAACCAGGAAGTGATCGGCGGGGGTCAGCACCCCGTCGTTCTCCAGCGTCACCACCAGTTCCACGGCAGTAGGCGAAACTTCGTGGGCCTGGGCGCTGGCCACGAGCAGATCGGGCAACACGGTGGTCCGCGTCGCCGAGTTGTTCGCGCGGTCGCGATCGTCCAGATCCAGCTCGGGATCCACAACGGCCCAGACGCGCTGCGGCACGGCGTCGGCCGGCACTTCCCAGGGTATCGTCACTTCGACTTCACCGCCGGGCACCAACTCCTCGGCCGCTAGGAACACGCCCTCGATCAAGCTGCCGCCCTGGAGCGGATCCCCGTCGTAAAACTCGACGGTGACATCAGCGCTCATTTCGCCCTGATTGCGCACCACGGCCCGCAGTTCCGCCAGGGAGCCGGGCGCCGGGTTGGCCGGCAGGCTGCGCAGGGAATCCGGCGCCAGGGCCAGATCGTGGCCCAGCGTGTAATGCAGGACGTACAGGTCGGTCCGGCCCGGCTGCGGGACGTCGGCCACAGTGTGCAACTCGCCGTTGAAATCGAGTTCGATGTCCGCCCGCACGGTCTCGGTCTTGAGATAGGCCGCCACCAAGGCGTCGGCTTCATCATCCCAGGCCAGGGACAGGGAGGACTCCACATGCGCGTCGTCGGTCAGCCGGGTCGGCAGCGACCAGCGGTCGAGCTGGGCGTCGTAGAAGGAAGCCACGATATCAACGCCGCTCTCGAGCTGGGCGGTATAGGCGATGACCGCGCCATTGGGCATGGTCAGGCCCTGGAGCGACGGAGAAACGCCCGCCAGTTCCTCGTCTGCAAACAAGGGCCGCGGCAGCCAGGTCTCCAGCGCGGAATAGTGCAGCGCGCCGTCCTTCAGCCAGACGCACAAGGCCTCGCCATTGGGCGCCACCAACATCGGCTTTTCGTCGGGCAAGGCGTCCTGGGTCAGCCGGATCAGATCCATGGTTTCGGCATCCAGCGCGTACAGTTCCCGGTCATCCCGGGATTCGGCGTCGCCATCTTCATCCACCACGAGCACGAGCCGGGGAGCGCCCAGCGCGTCCACCGTGAACGCATAATCTACCAGCCCGCGATCCAACGTGGCCAAAACCTCCGGCGCCATCCATTCGCTGCCTTCCCAGAAGCTCGCCATCAAGCGGTCGGGCTGTTCGCTGTTGCCCAGCGTCGCATCCCCCTCGTTCTGAATCCAGAGCAGCAACTCGAAGCCCATCTGCTCGACCGCATAGACGCGGGGTTGCCGGCTGACGGCCCCATTGTCCGTCAGTTGCACCGGGTCACCCCACGCTCCGCTCTGGGCGTCCCGCCGGGCGACCACGATATCCAGCAGCGGCGCGATATCCTCAGGGCCCTCGGCGGCCGACGCGTCGCCGGTGATGCGGGTCCACGCCGCCACCGCCCGCGGCGCGGCCGACGGGAGACCGCCCGCCTCGTGGGGCATCATGACCGGTTCCTCGGCCGTGGCCGCATCGGCCAGGGATGGCGTGAACGCGGCCGCCTGATTGCCGGGCAGCATCTCCAGGTTCCAATGCGTCATGCCCGTCGGCAACGTCAGCTCTCCGATTTCAGTCGCCGCATACCAGGGCCGCTCGGCATCGTACGAAGTGAAGAGGATGCGCGCCCCATCCGCGCCCACTCCCAGCGCGGGCGAAGCGATCGGCAACACGTTCTCGAGCACCCGGCTCTCAACCCCCGCCGCCGGGGCCGCGCCCAGCGGCGTCCCATGCATCTGCGTCCAGGCCGCCAACCCCTGTGGGGGGGATACGCCCAGGGTCAGTTGCCGCCCCGCCGTCGGCGCCGCCGGCAGCCGATTGGCCGCACCCCAGCGCTGCGAGCGATGTCCGACCGGATGCCGCACCGGTGGAATTTCGCCGGTGACCGGTCCCAGGGCCAGCAGGCTCCGCGTACCGACCGGCATACCCAATTGCTGCATCTGCGCCTCACCGCCCGGACGGAACGTCACTTCCGTGCCGATCTCCGCGCTGTATTCGAACAGCCAGGCCGAAGCATAGGCCCCCACATACCCCCGCAGCACCATTTCCTCGAAGGCCAGCTCGGGATACAGCTTGAATTTGGGACCGGCCGAGCCGCCGATGTACGCGCCGGCTTCGGCGCCCCACAGTTCCAGCACCGCCTGGCCCTCGAGCCCAATGGAACCCGCGGCATCCAGGTCGGTCACGCCCAGCCAGTTGTCGTGTGGATTATCCAGGTCGAAGAGCGCCTCCATTTCCAGCCCGCCGGTCAGGAAGGCCCGCAAGCGCAAGGCTTCGAGCACATCCTTGACCACCGGCACCTTGCGCAAGGGCTCGATGACCGAAGCCGCCGGCGGGAAGATGCCCGAGATGACCCGGACTGCGGGCGCGCCCACGCCCGCCATGCCATGCACGCCGAGGGTCAGCGCCGGATCATGCCGTGCCGGCTCGAGCCCGCGGAAGGTCGTGATATTCGTCCCGGCCAGCGTGGCCTCGCCCTCGCCAAGCTGCTCGACGCCGTCGAATTTCAGTTCGGCCTTGACCGCGCCGGAGCCGCTCAATGACGCAAACAGCGACCCGGCATGCGGGTCGAACCGCAGGCTGCGGCCGTAACTGACCGTGGCTTTGGACTCATAGATCCCGGAAGGAATCTTGGTATCCCAAACCATCAACTCCTTGGAATCGCTGAAGGAATAGCCCTGCCAGGGGATCTCAAAGGCGAACCACAGATTCATCAGGAGCGGTACCGGATAGAAATGCACCCCCAGGTTATCGAGCACCGTCTGGCGGCCTGCGCCATTGGTGATTTCAACCCGCAGCGGAGTGGGCTCAAAGAGGATCTCCGGCAGCGGAGCCGTTACCGTAGCCCGCGACAGACCACCGCCCAAGGCAGTCAGCGTAGCCGGGCGCCAGATCCCGCCAACCTGGTACCGGACGGTCCCGGGCGCGCCCTGCCAATCCACTTCAATTTCAAAATTGACGTTGCCGGGCAAGCCCGCGAGAAAATGCGTTCCCTTCGGCGAACGGAAATTGCGCCCGCTGGGCGCGCCCGTCATGCCCGTGGCGGTCAGGCTGACCGGTTCGTTCCGCGTCTGCCCGGCGCTCAGGGTCACCGTCCGGCTGGCGGCATGGTAGCCGGTCGCACTGACCTGGAGGGTATAGGTTCCGGCGGGGACATTGTCGAACCGGTAGCCGCCCTGGCTGTCCGTCTGCCGGGCGCCGATGCCCGACAGGGTCACCTGCGCGCCCGTGATCGTCCCTAAAGACGCCCCGGTGCTACTCCGCCCGCTGACGGTCCCCCGCAACAGCGCGGCGCCCGTGGGCGCCGTGGTGTAGAGTCCGCTGCGCCCGACGTTCTGATTCGCCAGGATCGAAACAGTCTGGCTGGCCGGCCGCTCCCAACCCGACACGGCATTGAATTCCAGGGTGTACGATCCCGTCGGGACAGTGACCTGGCTGCCGCTGGTTTTCCAGGCCGTGTCCGGCCCGCTCGTCAGCCGCCAGCGCGCCCCCGCGCTCCGCGCGCCGGCCGGTTCCAGCGTGACGTCCAACGTCCCGACGGCTTGTGCGTAGGAGCCCGTACGGCTGAGGGTCTGGTTCGCTGGGATGCTGAGGTTCTCGCTGGCCGGCCGGTTCCAACCGGAGAGGCTCTTATACTCGAGCGTGTAGGCGCCGCTGGGCACGGTGACCATCGCGCCGCTGGTCTTCCAGGCCGTATCCGGACCGCTGGTCAGGCGCCACTGCGCCCCCGCGCCGCGCGCGGCGGAGGGCTCGATGGTTACGCGCAAACTGCCCTGCGACTGTTCGTAGGTGCCCGTACGGACATGCGAGGTGGCCGCGGCCAGGCTGAAGGTCTGGTTGGCCGGGCGGCCCCAGCCGGTGACCTCGTTGAATTGCAGCGTATAGCCCGAACCCGGCGGGACCGTGAGCGTGACGCCATGGCTTTGCCAGTTGGAGTCGTAACCGGAACGCGTCAGCCGCCAGCGGGCACTGGCGCGCGCCTCCGCGGGATTGATCTGGCCCGTAAACGTGCCGTGCTGCACATAAACCGCTTCCTCGATCTTGGTGGCGTTGGCAATCAGGGTCACGGAACGGTTGGCCGGGTGATCCCAGCCCGTCAGGCTCTTGCACTCCAGCGTGTATGTGCCCACGGGCAGGTTGTTGAGGGAACTGCCGCTGGTCTTCCAGGCGGTATCCGGACCGCCCGTCAGCCGCCAGCGCGCCCCCGCACTGCGCGCCGCGCCCGGTTCGAGGGTCACATAGAGGCTGCCGACCGGCTGTTCGTAGGTCCCCGTCCGTCCGGTCGAGGTGGCGGAGGAAACCGTCACGGACTGATTGCCCGGCCGCACCCAGCCGGTGACGTCGTTGAACTGCAGCGTGTATCCGGATCCCGGCGGTACGCTGAGCGTCGTATTGTGGCTTTGCCAACTGGAATCATACCCGTTGCCGGACAGTCGCCAGCGGGCGTTCGCCCGCACGGCCGAAGGATTGATCTGGCCGTTGAAGGCGCCGTGCTCGACGTAGGTGCCCGTCCGCCCGTTCGAGGTGTAGGCCGCCAGACTGACGCTCTCGTTCGCCGGCGTGACCCAGCCCGCCAGGGTTCGATAAGAAACCGTGTAGTTCCCGGCCGGCAAGGTCAGGATCGTTCCGCTGGTCTTCCAGCCGGTATCCGGACCGGTGGTCACCCGCCATTGCGCGCCGGCGCTGCGCGCCCCGCTGGGATTGATCGTCACGCCCAGATTGGCGACCGGCTGGGTATACGTGCCCGTGCGGCTGATGGTCTGATTCGCCTGAATCGATACGCTGGTACTGGACGGACGATCCCAGCCGCTGATATTCCGGTATTCCAAGGTATAAGCACTCAGCGGGACCGTCAGGATGGCGCCGCTGTTCTTCCAACCGGTGTCCGGACCACTGGTCAGACGCCACTGCGCCCCCGCGCTCCGCGCCCCCGACGGCTCAATCGTCACCCGCAGCGAGCCCTGCTGCCGCGTGTAGGTGGCCGTTTCCATCCGGCAAGCATTGGCGATAATGCCCACGGTGCGGTTGCCCGGCCGGTCCCAACCCGAAACGCTGCGGAATTCGAGCGTGTAGTTCGCCACCGGAATGTTGTTGAGCATGTAGCCGCTGTTTTTCCAACCCGTATCCGGACCACTGGTCAAACGCCACTGCGCCCCCGCGCTGCGCGCCCCCGACGGCTCGATGGTAGCGGTCAGCGAACCGTACTGTCGCACCGTCAGGTTCCAGTGGTGCGATTCCCGCCAGTTCCAGTTGCCATCATAGACGATCGCGCTGACGCTGTAGGTCCCGGAACTCTGCCCGTAGGTGTACGAGGGATCCGACGAGCCAAGGTACGAATTCTTGGTGTCCTTGTGACTGCCGTTGACATACCACTCGGTGCGCGACGACGGATTGAACGGCCAGACGCCGCCCTTCGGCACCCCCGTCATGCGGAAGGTATGGTTCCCGGGTTCGACGGTCAGGTGGTGATTGTATCCCTGGCCGCTGTTGCGGAACGATTGCGAGTAGGTGGCCGCGCCGGCGACCTGCGCCAGGCACAGGTACAACAAGGTGAACACCACACCCCAAGCACAGTGCAGGACATGACGATTTACCCCCACTGTTGAGCGCATCGGCTGATTCTTCATTCTCGCCTCCGATCCCTTATTAGTGTCTGTGCAGCCTCTAACCCGGTTCACTGCTTACGATGGGCAATATCCCTGCCCCGCGTGGGGCTGTAGTGGGGATTGTATTCTACGTTTGTTTGATTTCGGCTAAACGGGACCGTCAGCCGGGTCTGGCCCTCGATCCCTTGTTGACCACGGTTCTGTCCGGGCGTAGTCTGCTCTCGGCGGTGGGCACATGATGCGACCCGCTGCCGCCAAGGAGGCGTTCGATGAAGATGAACCGGATTGGAATCGCGGGGACGTGTCTGCTCATTTCATTCGTGGCCGCCTGGGCCGCGCCCGCCGTCGCCCCGCCCCCCGCGCCGTCCCGCGTGGGCCAACGGCTCCCCGCGGACCAGCAGGTCCTGACCCAGTGGATTGACCGCCAGGCCCAGCCCGTGGCCGAGGCGGGCGAGGCCCCGCTCCTGCCAGTTGTTCAGGAACTGCAGGACCTGATCGAAAGCGACCCCGTCCTGTTCATGCTCTTTACCCAGATGTTCGAACAGGTCCCCCGCAAGCCCCCCTATCTCAACGACCCCACCGGACAACCCCAAATCCGCGACTACCCCCACATGCTTCGCGTCCTGAACCAGATCCTGACCCAGGCGCCCGCATTCAACCAGACCGGCCTCGTCGGTTTCCCCATCAACGCCATTCTCGACTGGCCCATGGGCACCCCGGCCGGCGCCACCGCCTTCCTCGACCCCCGCGTCAATCGCCAGCTCAAGAAAATCCTCAACCACTGGGCGGCCTTCCTCAGCTCCCCCGAGTCCTGCGCTGTCCTCACTGACGATCCGGACACCGGCTGGTTCTCCGCCACCGCCCAAGAGGCCATGCCCACGTTCGTCGCCGACTTTGTCTGCGACCCCGCCCTACCCCATTACGGCTTCACCTCGTGGGACGATTTCTTCACCCGTACCTTCCGCGAAGGCCGCCGTCCGGTGGCCAACGCCGACGACGACGCCATCGTCGCCAACGCCTGCGAATCCGCCCCCTACCGCGTGGCCCGGAATGTCCAGCTCCGCGACACGTTCTGGATCAAGGCCCAGCCCTACTCCCTGACCCACATGCTGGCCAATGATCCCTGGGCCTCCCGCTTCGAGGGGGCCACGGTTTACCAGGCATTTCTCAGTGCCCTCAGCTATCACCGCTGGCACAGCCCGGTCTCCGGCACCATCGTCAAAACCCGCCTCATTGACGGTTCCTACTATGCCGAGGCGCTTTCCGCCGGCTACGATCCGGCCGGCCCCAACGACTCCCAGTCCTACATCACCCAGGTGGCCGCCCGCGCCCTCGTCTTTATCGAAGCCGACAACCCCGCCATCGGCCTGATGGCCTGTCTGTTCGTGGGCATGGCCGAGGTCTCCTCCAATGAAATCACCGTCTCCGAGGGACAACACGTCGAGAAAGGCGAACAGCTCGGCATGTTCCATTTCGGCGGCTCCACCCATTGCCTGATCTTCCGGCCCCAGGTGCAGATCGAATTTGATCTGCACGGCCAGGAGCCCGGCCCGCACTCCGCGAACATCCCCGTTCGCGCGCGCATCGCCACCGTCGCCCCCGCCCCCGCCGCTGCGCCGTAAATTATTCCGGCCGTTCGTAGCGCGTCGGGCCGGCCGGCCAACTCGTCTGCATCGCTTTCAGGCCCAACTCGGGCCGGGGAAACGCCATTCTCTTTTCTGTATTTTCCGGACCGCCATGGTATGCATCCGGCGGCTGATCAACCGCGGCGCCAGCGGCGCTCGGGTTCGCCGCGCAGGAAGACGTCGGTCTTGGGTTGGACATAGACGCTATCCTCGCCCAGTTCCTGGTTGAGGGTGCGGATCAGTTCGGGCGCGGGGGTGACCTTGCAGGAGGCGCCGGCATCCAGGTAGATGCGCTCGCCGGTGGGTTGTTCGAGGCAGAGGGAAACGGTGACCGGGCCGGGGTGGGCGGCCAGCAAGGCTTTGAGGCGCGCGAGCCGTTCCGGGGTGACCCGGCTGGCGGCGAGATGCAGGCGCAGCAGCTCGGCAAACAGGGCCGGGGCCCGTGACAACTCATAGACTTCCTCCGCCACCACCTTGCGGCGTTCGCCCTGTTCGAGGCGGCCGCAGACCATGACCAGGGCCTCGTCCTGCAGCGCGACCGTGCAGGCCTCGAACGCGCTGGGCCACAGGACGACCTCAATGGCGCCCTCGAGGCCTTCGAGCCGGAAACTGCACATAGGCAGCTTGTCCTTCTTGGTGAACCGCTTGGCGTACTGGGTCACCAACCCCCCGATGCGCACCAAGCTGCCGTTGGGGGCCTCCGGCAACGCGCCCACGCGCACCGTCGTCAACTGCCGGAGGGTCCATTCATGGTGCTGCAAGGGATGGCCCGAGATATAGAAACCGATCAATTCCTTTTCATGGGCCAGCATTTCATGCTCGGGCCAGGGATCGCCCGCCGGCAGATCCTCGCCCTTGAGCCGGGGATCGGGCGCCTCCAGCAGATCGAAAAACGACGTTTGCCCGACGGCCCGGTCCCGTTGCTCGCTGGCGGCGCGCTCGAGCGCGAAATCAATGGCGCCGAAGAGCCGCCCGCGGCTGACGTGCGTGAAGTCAAAAGCCCCGCATTTGATCAGGCTCTCGAGCATCTTGCGATTGACGACGCGGCCATCGAGGCGCCGGCAGAAGTCCACCAGGCCCTCGAACGGTCCGTGGGCCTCGCGCTCGGCGACCACGGTGGCGACCGCGCCGGCGCCGACATTCTTGATGCCGGCCAATCCGAAACGGATGGCCTCCTTCACGGGGCGGAACCGCTCCCAGCTTTCGTTGACATCCGGTGGCAGGATCGCCACGTTCAACTGCTGGGCATCCCCGATGAACTTGGTCAGCTTCTCGGCATTGCCCATCTCGATGGACATTTGCGCGGCCAGGAATTCGACCAGGTAATGGGCCTTGAGATAAGCCGTCTGCATGGAAATCACGGCATAGGCCGCGCTGTGAGACTTGTTGAAACCGTACCCGGCGAAGCGTTCGATGTTGTCGAATATGCGACCGGCCAGGGGGGCGGCGATCTTGTTGGCTTTCAGGCAACCGGCGATGAACGCCTCCCGCTGCGTGGCCATTTCCGCCGGATTCTTTTTGCCCATGGCCCGCCGCAGAATATCGCCCTGGCCCAGGGTGAACCCCGCCAGCACATTGGCGGCCTGCTGCACCTGCTCCTGGTAGATCATTACCCCGTAGGTCTCGCGCAGTACGGGTTCGAGCAGGGGATGCTCATAGGTCACCGGCACCTTGCCGTGCTTGCGCTGCACAAAATCATCAAGCATGTTCATGGGGCCCGGCCGATACAGGGCGATCATCGCCACCAGTTCCTCGAAGCGCGACAACCCGATGCGCCGCAGCAGCTCGCGCATCCCGGCGCTTTCCACCTGGAAGACGCCGACCGTATCGCCGCGCCCCAGCAGATCGAACGCCGCCGGGTCATCCAGGGGCAGATCCTCGGCGCGCAACTCGAGGCCGCGGGTCTGCTTGACGTTGGCCAGGGTTTCCTGGATCACCGTCAGGGTCTTGAGCCCCAGGAAATCCATCTTGAGCAGGCCGACTTCCTCGACGGGCTTCATGCCGAACTGGGTGACCGGCTCGCCGTCCTTGTCCCGCGCCAGGGGGATGATCTCGATCAACGGTTTTTCGCCGATCACCACCCCGGCGGCATGGGTGCTGGCATTGCGGGGCAGGCCCTCGCAAATCCGGGCCAGGGGCAGGATCTGCTTGGCCACCGGATTGCTCTCCGTTTCGCGCTTGAAATCCGGATTGTCGGCCAACGCCTTGTCGAGGGTGATCTTCGGATCTTCGGGAATCAGCTTGGCAATCCGGTCCACTTCGCCAAACGGCATTTCCAGCACGCGGCCCAGGTCGCGAAAGGCGGTCTTGGCGCCCAGGGTGCCGAAGGTGATGATCTGGGCCACGTTCTCGCGACCGTACTTGTTCTTGACGTATTCGATCACCTCGCCGCGCCGCGCCTGGCAGAAATCAATGTCAAAGTCCGGCGGGGACACGCGTTCCGGATTGAGAAACCGCTCGAAAATCAGGTTGTATTTGAGGGGATCCAGCCCGGTGATGCCCAGGGCGTAGGCCACCAGGCTGCCGGCGCCGGAGCCGCGCCCCGGCCCCACCGGAATCCCGGCTCCCCGGGCGAAGCGCACGAAATCGGACACCACCAGGAAGTAGTTCACGAAGCGGGTCCGCTCGATGACGCCCAGCTCGTAGAAGAAACGTTCGGCGATCTGCTTTTCGGTGGCGTCCTTGGGCTGCCGGGGATCGGCCAGCCCGAAGCGCGCCCGCAGGCCCTCGGCGCCCAGTTGGTACAGGTAGGCCGCCGGATCATCGGTCTCCGGCGGCAATTGAAAGAGCGGGAAATGACTTTCATCGCCCAGGTGCAATTCCACGTTGCAGCGGTCGGCGATGAGCTGGGTGTTGCGCAGCGCCTCGGGCCAGGCGCCGAAAAGCGCCCACATTTCCGCGGGCGACTTCATATAGAACTGGTCCGAATGATAGCGCATGCGTTTGGGATCGCTGCGCACGGTCTGGGTCTGGAGGCAGAGCATCAGATCGTGGGCGTGTACATGCCCGGCTTCCAGGTAATGCACATCATTGGTCGCCACCAGGGGCAGGCCCGCGCGGCGGGCCAGCTCCGGCATCTGGCGCAATACCCGCTTCTGGTCCTCGAGGCCATGGTCCTCGATTTCGAGATAGAAATTGCCCGGACCGAAAATCTCGCCCAGGGTGCCGGCGGCCGCAAGCGCCCCGTCGAAATCGTCGGCCACCAGCCGCTGGGACACGGCGCCCTTGACGCAGGCCGAGAGGCCGATCAGCCCCTGGTGGTGCTGGGCCAGCAGTTCCAGGTCAATCCGGGGCTTGTAGTAAAAGCCCTCGAGGTGGGCCATGGAAATCAGGCGCACAAGGTTGGCATAGCCCTGGTCGTCCTCGGCCAGCAGCACCAGGTGGTTGGCGCCACTGCTGCGCCGGCCCGGCTGCCCCCGGTCGTGACGGCTTTCGCTCGCCACATACGTCTCGCAGCCGATGATCGGCTTGATCCCCCGCGCCCGCGCCGTCTTGTAGAAATCCACGGTCCCGTACAGCACGCCATGATCCGTCATGGCCAGGGAATTCATGCCCAGGGCCTCGGCCTTTTCCACGGCGTCCCCCACCCGGCAAATCCCGTCCAGCAGGCTGTACGCCGTGTGAAAATGCAAATGGACAAAAGGTTGTTTCGAATCCGCCATGCCTGCGTGTCTTCCCGTCCCGACGCCCCACGCGCCGATCTTGTTCCGGGAACCTTACGCCATCCCCCGCCCCGATGCAATCCGCAAGCGCCTCGCGTTACAGCGGCTGTAACGCGGGCGTTTTTCCGTTACAGCGCCTGTAACGGGCTCACAGCTCGGGCAGGCCGCTGAACCCGAAGTAGCGCGCGGCGTTACGATAGCAGACATCGGCCACCAGCGCGCCCACCAGATCGAGATCGTCGGGCAACAGCCCCTGCTCGATTTGCTCGCCCAGCCAGGCGCAGAGGATCCGCCGGAAATATTCGTGCCGGGTGTAGGACAGGAACGAGCGGGAATCGGTCAGCATGCCGACCATATGGCGCAGCAGTCCGAGGGCGGCCAGGGCGTGCAACTGCTTGAGCATGCCGTCGCGCTGATCGAGAAACCACCAGCCGCTGCCGAACTGGATTTTGCCGGGGTTGTCGGCGCTTTGGAAGTTGCCGCACATGGTGGCCAGCACCTCGTTATCCTTGGGATTGAGGTTATAGAGAATGGTGCGGGGCAGCTCGCCGGTGGCATCGAGTTGGTCCAGCAGCCGGGCGAGGGGCCGGGCGTAGCACGCATCGCCGATGGAATCGAAGCCGGTATCGGGGCCGAGCTCGGCGAAGCGTCGGCTGTTGTTATTGCGTTGGGCGCCCACATGGAGCTGCATGGTCCAGTTGCGGGCCGCGTACCAGCGCCCGCAGGCCAGCAGCAGGGCCGCCTTGTAGCCGTCGGCTTCCGCGGCGGCGGGCGCCTGGCCCGCCAGGGCGGCCCGGAAGATCCGGTCGCAGACATTGGCGTCGGCCGGTTCGCCATAGACCGTCTCGAGTCCGTGGTCCGACAACCGGCAGCCCTGGGCGTGAAAGAAATCGAGTCGCGCTTCGAGGGCAGCCAACAGCTCGGGGAAGGACCGGACGGGTTGATCGGCGGCGGTGGCCAGTTTGCCGATCCAGTCCTTAAAGGCGGCGGGTTGCTCAATGGCCAGGGCTTTATCGGGCCGGAAGGTGGGTCGCACCTGGATATCGAAGGATGTGTCGGCGCGGATGGCCTGGTGGGCGGCCAGGTCATCGGCGGGATCGTCGGTGGTGCAGACCAGCCGCACCTGCATCTGGCGCATGATGCCCCGGGCACTGAATTCCGGCTCGGCCAGGCGGCGGCGGCCGATCTCCCACACGCGGTCGGCGGTATCGGGCCCGAGCAGCAGATCGGTAATCCCGAAGGGGCGGGCCAGTTCGAGATGGGTCCAGTGATAGAGGGGATTGCCCAGGGTATAGGGCGCGGTCTCGGCCCAGCGGTTGAACTTCTCGCGCTCGGGGGCATCCCCAGTGCAATAGCGCTCGGGCACGCCATGGGTCCGCATGGCGCGCCACTTGTAGTGATCGCCCGCCAGCCAAATCTGGAACAGATTCTCGAACCGCCGGTCCGCGGCCACGTCGGCAGGCGGCAAATGACAGTGGTAGTCAATGATCGGCCACGGCTCGGCAAATTGATGATACAGCGCCCGGCCCGCATCCGTGTTCAGCAAGAAATCAGCATGTATGAATGGCTTCCTCATGGGGTCTCCTGTTTTCAAGCAGCATACAGCCCGCCCGCCCACAGGCAAGCCTTTCAAGTAAGGCGCATGGCGGTCGGCGGGGACAATATTTGCTGACGGCGGACGTTGTAGGAGGTAATATGCTGACCATCGGCTGGCGATGCAGGCGTTGGCGTGAGGAATACGATGCGTAGATTCAGAATGGGATGGTTGGCGGTTTGGGCCTTGGGAACCTTGGGCTTGGCCGGGGGGGCGCTGTGGGGCGGCTGGCGGGCGGCCGATTACCGGGCCTTGTGGCACAACGCGGAGGGGCGCATCACCGCGCTCGAAGACCAATTGCGCCGTGAACAATCCCAGCGCCAGCGCATCGTGGCCGCCCCGGTTCCGGTGGCGAACGTGCCGGCGCCCGCCGAGCCACCCGCCGCACCGGCCGCGCCCAACACCGCCGATGCGGCGCGCGTGGCCGAACTCGAACGGGAATTGGCCCGGCGCGAGGCCTTGATCGAAGCGTTGCGC
>JAIPIQ010000055.1 GCA_021734645.1 Fidelibacterota bacterium
GGGGCGTTCACGCGGCTTGGCGGCGGCCAGCAGGCGGGCGGCCAGCAAGGTCGGCCGCCCCTGGCGAATGTCTTCATCCCGGCCACTGCGGAAATCCGCCAGATCGTTCCGGATCTGGAAGGCCCGGCCCAGGCACAGACCGGCCGCCTCGATGGCCTTGAGGTCATATTCGCCGCCCCCGGCCGACAGCACCCCCATAACCAGGGGCAGCACAAAGGTGTATTGACCGGTCTTCTGGTCGTACAGCGCCAGAATCCGCCGGACGGACGGCAGCGGGCACGGCGCGGAGGCCAGTAGTTCGCCCAGCTCGCCGGCGGCCGTGGCCTGGGCGCCCGCGAGCCAGAGGTTGAACAGCGGGTCGCTGTTGGGCAGGGCGCGCGTGGCGGTGAACGCCAGGCGCAAGGCCGCGGTATAGAGCCAATCGCCCGTGATGAGGGCCAGTTCGCGGCCTTGCCCGGGATAGGCCTCGTCGAGCAGGCCAGGCAACGCCCGCCCGCCGCGCCGAACTTGCGCTTGATCCACCAGGTCGTCGTGGATCAGCGCGAAGCTGTGGGTGAGTTCGAGGGCGGCGGCCAGTTGCCACAGGGCGGGCGGTGTTCCCCGGCCGCCGGCGGCGGCATGCGCGGCGCGGAGCAGGCGCGGGCGCAGCAGCTTGCCCGGCCGCAGACAGAAGGCGCGGACGAGACTTGGCAGGGCGGCCTGGCGGGGGGCAACGGCATTCAGATCTTGCAGGACGGCGCGCATCGCGCGCGCCAGGGGGGGCGGGTAGGCGGCGCTCATGGCCAGAGCATCCCGGCCAGCAGCAGCACGCCGTTCAGCAGGTGGAACGCGGCCGTACGTTGGTCTGTGCGCCGGTATCCGTCGCGCAGCCCGCGGACCAGCGGCACGGCGAGCGGCAACAGCAACAGGGGCAGCGCCGCGGCGCCGGGAACCCAGCCCGCCTGCCAGGCCGCGCCCCAGATCAGGGCCGGACTGCCGACCAGCACGGCATACAGCCGGATGCTGCGCTGACGGCCCAGCCGTCCGGGCAGGGTCCGGGCGCCCGCCCGCTGATCATCGCCTTGATCCCGCAAATTATTGGCCAACAGAATGGCAGCGGTCAGCAGCCCGAAGGGGATGCTCATGACGAACAGGGGGCCGTCAACCCGGCCCCGCGCCACCAGGGCGCAGGCCAGCCCCAGCAACGGCCCCCCCAGCAGGAAAACGACGGGCTCGCCCCAGCCGGCATACTTGAAACACCAGCCCGGCCCGGTATAAAAATACGCCAGCGCCACGGCGCCGAACCCGACCCCCGCCAACGCCGGACGGCGAAGCCCGATAGCCAGCGCCAGCCCGAGCACAGTGGCCAGGCCGAAGTACAAGTGCCCCGTCCAGAGAAAGAAAGCCGGCCGCACCAGGCCCGCGGACAGGAGACCCGAAGAGCCAACGGAACCCGCCGTATCAACCCCCCGGACGAAATCGTAATAGTCGTTCAGGACATTGGCGCCGAGATGCAGCAGGCCGGCCGCTGCCAACAGCGCCGCGGCCGCGGGCCAGGTGGGGGGCGCACCGGCGCGCGCCGCTACGGCAAACAGAACCAGCGGCGGCGCCAGGGATACACTCAAGGCGTACAGCCTGAGGGAACGTAGCCACAATCCAAGGTCACGCTTCATCGCGCGCCCCTTGCCGGCCAGCCGGTCAGGTATGCGTCCACGGTGCGGCGTCGGTATCCGCTGCTATTCCGCCCTGGTAACGCGCTTGACGAGCCAATCCACACTGTACCGGCCGCCCCCCTTGAACACAAAGAACAGGCTCACGGCCAGATAGAGCACGGCCAGCTCCCGCGTGGCAAAGGGATCGTTCGCGTGCGCGACGAAGACCGCCACGAACATGGTGACGCCCAACAGGGCGGCCCAGATGCGGGTCTTGACACCCAGCAAAAGGAAGAGCGCCCCGAACGATTCAGTAAACGCGGCCAGAAAGGCCAGCACGCCCGGCATCGGCAACCCGAGCGACTCCACATATCCGGTGAATTGATCGAGGCCGCCAAAGAGCTTGCCCCAGCCATGGGTCATCATGGCCGCCCCGGTATAGACACGCAGGATCAGCGTGCCCACATTCCGGTCTTGCGTGCCGCTGCACGCGCAACGAATCAATGCCTTCATTGCTGGTTCTCCTTTGTTTGTCTTGCGCCGGTTGCGTCCGGCAATTTGAACACCCTGCTGAACAGCGCTCGCCGGGGCGCGCCCTGTTTGCGGTACCCGCACATGAAGTAATGCAGCCGCATGGGCAAACCGCCCTGGATCCAGAAACGGCCCAACATCTGACCCACTGCCCGATCATGGAGGGGAATCACCCAGCCGAGGTCGAATGGCCGGAAGGGCCGCAGCGGCTTCGCGCGCGCGTGACGGACAATGTTCCGTCCGGCGCAACGCCCGCCATAGAAGGCAAAGTTGACCGCCTTGCGCAAATAGCCGCCGTGCCCATCCGGGAACGCGGCCGCGTCGCCTGCCGCGAAAACCGTCGGCGCGCCGGGCACTTGCAGCGTGGGCTCAACGCAGAGCCGACCGTCGGACAACCGCGGCCAGTCGGCCGGCACCTCGGGCAAAGCGGACCGCGAGCCCGTGCAGACCACGCACAACGGGTCCACCAGCGTGACGCCCGAACTGAGGGCCACGCCCTCGGGTTCATACGCCTGCACTTTCGTCGCGCTCAGCAGCCGCACGCCCGCGCCCTCCAATTGCGCCAGCACCCAGGCGCGTCGGGCCGGTGGCAGGAACCCGAGAAATTCAGACGCGATCTCGATCACCGTCACTTCCGCGGCCCGATCCGCGCGCGTCGCCGCCGCCGCCAGATTCCGCGCCACTTCCAGGCCGGTATAGCCGCCGCCAATGATCACCGCGCGGGCCACTCGCGCCGCCGGGGCGGCCAGGCGCGCCCGCCAGGCATCGTACAGCCGCCGCCCATCCGCCAGTCTGTCCAGATAATGCATATAGGGTTGCGGGGGCGCCGCGGCCGGCGCCGTGCGCGATCCACTGCTCAGCAGCAGGTAGTCATAAGGCACCGCCCCGGCAGTTGTCTCGACGACCCGCGCGCCGACATCCACCCGCAGGGCCGCAGCTTTGAGATGCCGCGCGCGCGCGGGCAGCACGTCCTTGAGCGAGGTGTGCAAAGCCCCGGGCGCCAGGAACCCGCCGGTCACATCCGGCAGGGCCGGGATCATGGTGGTTCCCTCGTGCGGCTCGATCAGCGTAATATCCAACCCGCGGCCAGCCGAACGGCTCAAGGCGGCCAACCCCGCAAACCCGCCGCCGACTATGACTAGTTGCTTTGCGCTCACAAGTTTAACTATAGCACAAATCCCGCCCCGCGCACTCCCTTTTTCACCTATTTTTAAACGCGCCCAATCCTTTGTATGGCATCGTCTCATTGCTCCAGTCCGAGGTAGCGCACGATATGCCGCGCCAAATGCTCGTCGATCTCGCTGTGTCGCGGAACGGGTTGCTTCTTGCCGGTTTTGGCGTTCACGTAGATATCGTGATTGCCCCCGGACCGCAGCAACACGCAGCCGTCCTTCTGAAGACGCCGAAGCAGTTCGCGCCTCTTCATGCCATTGCCACTTCGCGGATTTGGTAATCCTCCGGGACCTCATCCATAGCCATGAGCATGTATGCTTCTCGAATGTTACGTTCAAGCTCCTCCAACGTCCTTCCCTGAGTCATGATCTCCGGGTGTTCCAACAGCTTTCCAAGCCAGAACTTCTTGCTCTTCCAGTAGACTAGCGTCATCTTGCTGAAGGCTGACGGTCCCGCTGCACCTGTTTCCGCTGACGAATGCTTTGCCGCATTTTCAAGAACGTTAAGCAGGAACGCCTTCTGCGACACGCGTTTCGCATGGCGTTCCCTTTCGATCCATTCATAGACCGAGTCGGGAATATCGCGGACTAGAACCTGCTTGTTTGGCATCATACACCTCCTATTGCTGAATTCCGCTGTGGCGTGCCGCTTCCATACGACGCTGCACTTTCCAAAACCTTCAGCAGGAACTCTTTCTGTGACTCCCGCTTGGCGTACCGCTCGCTTCCGATCCACTCGTACAGTGCTTCCGGTACGTCTCGGATGAGTATCTGTTTCTTTTTCATTCTGCACACCTCTGGGTAACATCAATACCATTGATAGCAGAGTGTCCCAGCGGTGTCAATTCGAGGGCCAAACCCGCGCTCAGCACCCATTGCGGCGCGTCGAGTGATCGCAAAAGTTATCGACATCCAGGGCGATAGAAAGAGTGCGCTTAGGATGAGCGATGGTTGTTCACCTTTGTGCCGGCGCCGGTTCGACGACCAGACGCAAGGGGCTTTCCGGCGTCACGCGCACCGCGAGCCCCGCGCTCAATTCCGCGCCCGACCGGAACTCCTCCCGGCCATCCGCATACCGAATCCGATAGCGGGTCGCCGGCTCGACCGCCCACCATTCAGGAACCGTGTTCATGCGCGGCCAGTCGTGATCGAATCCCATATGCAGGCGATGGCGCGGCCGGTCAAATGCCAGTTGGCCCTCCCAGTCCTCCGCCACCGATATGACCAGCGCCAGTTGCTCCCCCACAATGGCCGCACCCAGGCCCATCCCCTGCCGCCACGGGCGCGCCAGCACACCACCCGAATGCAGCATCGCATGCATGATCACGGTCCGCACCGCATTCGACTCGAATTTCGAAGTACCCCACAAGTCCGTTTCCGTCAGTGGCTTCTGGCTGAAAATCACGTTCCGGGCCATTTCCCCATCGGCCCATTCAAACCCGGCCGGCTCCCGTACGCGCGCCAACAGATACAAGGCGCCCTCGATGGAATCGGCATACTGATCCAGCGTCACCAGCGCCACGTTGCGCTTGGGATCGACAACCGACCCCCAGCGGCGGTCGCGATAGGCGGGCTGGCCCAGGCTGGTCAGCGCTTCGCGCACGTACGGTTCGTAGCGCTTTTCCCCCGCCACCGCATCGTAGCAGAGGAAGGCGACGTAGTTGTAGCCCCAGCCGTCAGACAGATCACCCTCATGGCGGCCGGGGGTGTCCTGCAACGCCTGCAACATCAGGCCATCGGGATTCAGCCCCCGCTCGATTATCGAATCGAGTACCCCCCGCAATTTCGGCAGATAGCTTCGCGCGCGCACCGGATCCAGTTCGGCGGTCACCCCAAGCCAGAGCCCCAACCCGCCAATCACCTCGCAACCATGGTCCGACAACTTGCTGAGGGTGAACGTTTCGTCCTCGAGGACGTTGAGCGCCAGCCGATCGGCGTATTCGAGAAATTGCGGGTCACGCGTCATGGAGAACAAACGGGTCAGCACCTGCAACTGATCGCCGGGAAATTGTGCGCTATCATGGGGCGGCAGCAACCCGTGCGGCGAGGGCCGGTCAGCGCGGGCCCACATTTCGGTCTCAATGGCCAGCAGTCGCTCGAACCACGGCCGCCCGAGCCCCCGGGGATCAAGCAACTCGATAATCGCCGTCAGCCCGTCCTTGGCATATTCCGACGCCCCGAAGAAGACCTGCTCCAGCGAATCATCCACCTGCTTGCCCACCGGCCCGCGGCCTGCTTTGAAATTCCAGGTGACCGGGATTTGCCCGTACTGATTGCACTGCCTGATCTCGGCGTGGAGCATATCCAGGACGGGTCCGTTCAGGGCGTCCAGATCCGTGACATACGCCGCCCAGACAACGAACGGATAGCAGTCGGCCGCCGCATCCGCGTAGCTCCAAATCCAATTGCCCCGGTATAGTCCGGTCTCCGGATCAACGCGTTTGAGGGCCACTTCGCGCAGCCAGCGCTGCACCTTGCTGAAGGAGTAGCCCGCCATTTCGGACGAGGCGCTGGCCGCGCGCCAGTGCGTCTCGGCGGGCCAATCGCCCACCGGGCCCGCCCGGACACCTGATCCCAGCATACAAAACATCAACAGGCACGTGACTTGCTTCATGGGGTCCTCCATCTAGAAGTTATATTCCAGGGCCAGTCCCGCGCTCAGGGCCCATTGCGGCGCGTCGGCGGCAGGGGCGGCGGGCAGGCAGGGCGTCAGACGCCAGGTCGGCAGGAGCGGCGGCGCAGGATCCGGTTCGGGGTCGGCGGCGGCGGTCTGCCAGGCGCGGTCGTGTTGCCAGCCGACGTAGAGAAAGACGCCCAGGAGGACCAGGCCCAGGCCGAATGAGACCCGCCGCCGGAAGTTGCTGCTGTCGGCAGCGCGGGCCGGCGGCGGACTGGCCATGAGCGCGGCAATCAACAGCGCGGTCCAACAGGCGCGCGGCAGTATTCGAGAATGCGTCATCATGCGGGAATCACCCCTGTGCCGGGGGGGGCGCCCTTAGAAGGCCCCGAAGAACACACTCGAGAAGGTGGTGATGGGGGCGGTTTCGCGGAAGTCGTCAATGGCGCCGCGGGCGTCATTGAGCACCTGCTGGAACTGGTGATAAATGTCGTCCTCGCTGAGGAGTTTGCCGATGGTTCCCTGGCCGGCGGCCACGTTCCCGACGAGGCGCTTGAGGCTGGCGACAGTTTCAGACATATCGTTGTAGAGGGTGTCATCCTCGCTGAGGAGTTTGCCCAGCGTGCCCTCGCCGGCGGCCAGGCGCCCGCTGATGGCGCGCAGATCCGTGGCAATGCCCTGGACCTCCTGGTACAGCCCGTCATCATTCAACAGGCGCGCCAGGGTGCCGTCGCCCTGGTTCACCTTCTCGGTGACCTCGCGCACATTGGCCATGGCGACTTTCAGGTTCTCGAGCACGCCCCCGTCGCCCAGGGCATCCCGGACCATGCGGATGGTGGCGCTGGCCTCGTCAATCAAGTCTATGGGTTGGCGCCCCACCAAAACAATCTCCTCGCTGATGGGCGGCGCGGGCGGACTGCCTTCCTCCAGACTCAGGTAGCGCCCGCCCAACACGGACGTGGGCAGAATTTCCGCCTTGTAGTCCTCGTAGAGCTTCAGCGGCCGGGTGAGGTTGGCATGAATGGTCACGCCGTCGTCCTGCACCTCGAGGGCGCCGATGCGCCCCACCACCACCCCGCGGACGAAAACGTTGTCGCCCTCGCGCAGCCCCATCACGTTGGTGAAAAAGACCCGCACCGGATAGGTCTTGCGCAGGAAATTGTCGCGGCTGAGGATGATGGTGAAGAAGCCGAGGGCCAGCAGCACCATGAATAGAAAAGCGCCCACGGTGACTTCCATGGTCATATCTTGCATGCGGCTACGTTTCATTGGGACTCCTTGGCGGGCGGCCATTTCCCGGCGCGGTCAATATGCTGGGCGTCGAGAAAGGCCTGGACCTCGCTTTGCTGGGACTGAATGAAATCGGCGGGCGGCGCGAGTTCAATCAACCGGCCGCCGCTGAGCATGGCGATCCGCCCGGCGATGCCGAGGGCGCTGTGCATGTCGTGGGTGACCACGACGCTGGTGATCCCCGTGTTCTGGCTCAAATCGAGAATCAGACGGTCAATGGTGCGCGAGGTCACCGGGTCGAGGCCGGACGTGGGTTCGTCATACAGGATGATTTCCGGTTCGGTGATCATGGCCCGGGCCAGGGCGGCGCGTTTCTGCATTCCGCCGGACAAATCACTGGGATGCTTCAGAAAAACTTCCTCGTCCAGGTGCACCAGTTTGAGCATCCGGCGGGCGCGTTGGTCCACTTCCGCCAGGCTCAACTTGGTATGCTGGCGCAGGGGCAGGCCGATATTATCGCCGATGTTCAGCCACTGCATCAGGGCGCCGCTCTGGAAGAGAAAGCCGAACCGTTGGCGAATTCGTTCCAAGTGCTGACCGCGCGCGGCGCTGACTTCGTCGTCGCCGATCCAGACCGCGCCCTGGTCGGGGGTCAGCAGGCGCACCATGTGCTTCAGGGTCACGCTCTTGCCGGTGCCCGATGAGCCGACAATGGCAAAGACCTCGCCTCTGGGCACCTCGAAACTGATGTTATCGAGCACCCGCTTGGGGCCGAAGGCTTTGGAGACGGAGTCGAAGCGGATCATTCGTAGAACACCCGGGTGACCATATAGCCCATCACGAGCATGGTTAAAAACGAGATCACGACCGTGCGGCGGGTGGCCTGGCCAACGCCCACGGCGCCATCGCGGGTGCTGAACCCCTGATGGCAGGCCACGGCCGTGATGATCACCCCGAAAATCACGGCCTTGAACAGCCCCACATACAAATCCTTGTTCGCGGCGTACATGAGGGCATTGTCAAAATAGGCCCGCAAAGACACCCCGAGCTGGGTCTGGCCCACAATCCCCCCCCCCACCACGCCGATAATATTCGTGTAGACCGTCAGGATCGGCAGCATGATCAGCAGGGCAAACAGGCGGGGCATGACCAGGTACCGTACGGGGTTGATGGACATGAGCTCGAGGGCGGCAATTTCCTCGGAAACGGTCATGGTGCCCAATTGGGCGGCAATGGCCGAGCCCACGCTGGCGGCAATGATCATGGCGGTCATGAACGGGCCCATCTCGCGCGTCAGGGAAACCGTCACCGCAGTGCCGATGTTGACTTCCTGGCCGAAGCGGCGCAATTCGAGGCCGGTTTGCAGGGCCAGGATCATGCCCGTGAAGAGGGCGACGACGGTAATCACGCCCAGGCTCTTGATACCGGTCACGAACAGTTGAAACAGCACCTCGTGGCGGTTGCGCTTCGAGCCCACGAAGCGCAGCATCAGGAACGCTTCCCCCACCATGATCAGCGCCCGGCCCACATGCCGACAGGTCAGCAGCGTCCGGCGCCCCAGCAGACCGAACCAATTGGCCGGCGGCGGAAAATATTCCGGTTCGCGGGTGATCATGGCGCGGCCTCACCGGGACCGGTGCGCCAGCGCAGGCCCCACAGGAACCGGTAGGTCCGGCGGCGCCCCTGGCGTTCATAGCCCAGCAAGCCCCGGGCCAGATTCCAGCGGGTATGGTCCTTCATTTCGTGATCCTTCTGCCAGTCATAGATTGGAAAAAGGGCAGCATAGCGCAAATCCTGACCAACGCGAGCCTGTTTGAAGAGCCCCCAGAGCAGGTCGGTGCGGTTGGTTGAGCCGGCCACCTGGTACTGGTACAGGGTCCAGAGGGGCGCCCAGGCACGCTCGACGGGGCCGGTATCGTGGAGCGGCCAGAGATCGAGCACCCGCCAGCGGCGCTGGTTGTTGTGCCGCCGGTAGGAGCCCAGGGGCCAGAGCTTGACTTGTTGGCTGGGGCGTTCGATCCGCCCGCTGGCCGCATTGCTGACGGAAACGATCCGCTCGTAATAGAACGGGGCCAGGCGGCGGTCGAGGGTGGTGGTATCGCCATAGGTGGCCCGTGAATAGCTGGCCAGGGGCCAGGCGACAAAGCCGCTATGACGGGGGCCGACGCGCTTGCGGCCCCACAGGGGCCAGAAATACAGCTTGTCAATGTCGCCGCGGCTCCACTGCACAAAGGGCCAGGGACAATACAACTGCCGACGTTGAACCCCCGTATGCCAGCGGAAAAAGGGGGGCAAGACCATGATGCTCTGCTGATCGCTGAGGCTGACCCGGCCGGCCAGGGGAAAGAGAATCCAGGCCCGGCCATGGGATTCCGGCCAGTCGTAACGCGCCTGATTCCAGAAGGGCCAGAGGATGAATTGCTTGTCGAATTGGCCCTCGCGGATGGACCGGCCCCAGAGCGGAAACACCCGGCGGCGCCAGACCCCTTCCCCGTCAGTCCGCGAAAACACCGGCCAGAGCAGGGTGGTCGTGCGCAGGTCGTTCTTGGCGCTCTGCACCCAGAGGGGAAACAGGGCAAACCGGATTTCCTCGAGCCAGAGAAAATCGCGGATCACGCCGCCGAACGGAAACAGGGCCAGGTAGTTCTGGCCGTTCCGTCCGCGGCCCTGGAAGTACAGGGGCAGGACATGCAGGTGCCAGCGCGCCGCCGGATCCGTGCCGTCATAATCGCTGTACCAGGCCAGCAGAACCCGCGCCCGGCGTTCGTCATCCTGCGCGCGGCCGCGGGCCACGGGCCACAGAACTTCCCATTCGCGGCGCGCGGCCGCGGGCCATTGCGCCCCGCTGAATACCGGGCGCAGGCGGGCACGGACGCTGCTGCCGTCCGGCAACAGCGTGGTTTCAAACAAGGGTCCCAACCAGCGCGTGCGCACCACCTCCCCGGGCTCGACCTGCCGACTGCCCAGCCAGCCCCAGTCAAAGATCAGCGCCTCGAGTCCCGCGTGGGCCGGCGCCGGGACCTCGGCCGCCGCCAGCCCCGCCAGCACGCTCCCCAAGCAGAGCCCGGCCCATACGCGCCGCGCCCTGTCAAACGGCTTCATATTCGCCCTTATTGCCCGCCACACGCTTTAAGGTCTTGAAGCCCGCGGCGGCGGCACGGCGATGAAAACCGGTTTGGGAAGCGCCAATCCGCGGACAGGCCATGACCCGGGCAACCGGCGCCCCGCACCGCGGGCAACCTGCGGGGCCCGGCGCATCCGCCGCGGCCAGCAGCACCTCGAAACCCGCCCGGCAGTGGGGACAGCCGGCGGCGGGCGCTTGAACCTGGTAATCGAACAGCGGCATACGCCCGCCTACTTCACGGGCGCGTCTTCCAGAGGCTCAGCGGGCGGCGCGGGCCGGGGCGTGGGCGCCGAGCGCAAAGGCGCGGGAAGCGGCGGCGGCGGTTCGGCAGGTTCCCGGCCCGGCCGGATGTAAATCTCGGTCCGCCGGTTCTTCTGCATGTTTTCCTCCGAGTCGTTCGGCACCAGGGGCCGGTCGAAACCATAGCCCACCGCCTCGAGCCGCTCGGCGGCGATCCCGCCGGTGCCGACCAGGTATTCCCGCACGGCTTCGGCGCGGCGCTGGGACAGGTGCAGGTTGTACTCGCGCTTCGAGGTGGGACGCTGGTCCGCGTGGCCTTCGATCCGGGCCACGGCCTCGGCGTCGCGCTGCAAGACGCGAATCACCGCGTCCAGGTCGCCGAAATATTCGGGCCGCAGATCGGCCTTGTCAAAATCAAACTCGATATTCAAACGGAAGAGCTGGAGGTCGTCGCTGGGATCCAACGGATCCGTTCCGTCCTCGATGACTTCGTGGCCATCGCTGACCCCGCCGGCATCCGTATCGGGATTGAGCGGATCCGTGGCGTAAATATGCACTTCGGCGCCATCGGTTAATCCATCCCAGTCGCTGTCGGGATTCAGGGGATCAGTGAAATACGTGCGCACTTCCTCATAGTCGGTCAGCCCGTCCCCATCCGTATCCGGGTTGAACGGGTCGGTGCCCATCTCGATTTCCTCCGCGTCGGTCAGCCCGTCCCCATCGCTGTCCACCACCCCGCCCACCAGGGCAAACGTCGCGGGCCGGTGCGCACCCCAGCGCCAGTTGAACCCTACCGTGAACAACGCGCTGAATTCCGTGTTCCGCCCGCTGGCCATCAGCCGGGCGTCCGCCCGCAGCGCCCACTCGTCGTCAAAATGATACATCATCCCCAGGCCGCCACCCACCCAGAGCCGACTGCGGCCACCCTCAATGTCATCCGCAAATCCCAGGTAGCCGCCACCCGCCGCCAGATACGGATCCCAGCGCAGGTTCTGAATCGTCCGCAAATGCAACAGGGCCTCGACGCCCAGCCGCAAGGCGGAGGTGTCGTCATCCAGGCGACCCCGGTCCGAATGGCGATCCCCGACCACCGGCGCCAAATCGAAAATCCCCTCGAAACCCCAGCGACTCGAGACGTTCCGACCCAGGCGCAGCCCGATCACGAAGCTGCTCTCCGGATCCATGTCCCCCTCGAACGCCAAGGCGCCCGCGTTGACCGAAAACGTCCACGGCGCCTGCGCAAACAAGTCGCCCGTGTTCGCCGATTGAGCCCGCGCGCCACCCGCCCCGGCCAGCCCACCGACCAAAACCAAACCCAGTATGACCAACTGCCTGCTCTTCATTGTGCTGCTCCTGCTCGCCCCCGTTCCAGCAACTGTAACGGAGACCGGTTTTCATTCCAGCGGCTGTAACGCCCGCCGCTTTGCATTCCAGCGGCTGGAACGCCCGCCACCCGCCATTCCAGCGGCTGGAACGACGGACCGAACCGGCGACGCCTCACGCGCGCGCTTGACGCCACCCAACTACCGCCACCCTAAATGGACCCTTCAATGTATTTTTCGAGATTCTGAATCATCAAATCCTTCTCGGACAACAGGAACTTGACGCAGTCGCCAATCGAGACGATCCCCGTCAGGTTCTCCTCCTCGTCCACCACCGGCAAGTGCCGAATCCGGTTGTTGGTCATCAGCGTCAGGCATTCCTCGACCGACTTGTCCTTCGAGACCACAATCAACTTGCGGGTCATAATGCTCTTGACCGGCACCTGGGCCGGATCTTTGCCCTGCAGGATCATTTTGCGGAAGAAGTCCCGCTCGGAGAGGATGCCGGACAGACGCCCGGATTTATTGACAACCACCAGCGTGCCGACGCCGGCTTCGGTCATGCTCTTGATGGCGTCCAGGGCCTTGACGTCGCCCGTGGTGGTTTTGACCTCATGGCCCTTCTGGTCCAACATACTTGCTACTGTTCTGCTCATTTCCAGACCTCCTGTATAGGTGAGGGGTTATGTCACAATCATGCTACTACCCGCAGCGCGGCGGGTAAACACAAAAAAAGACGGTCACCGCATGCGATAGACCAAGGCCAGGCCGATGGCCAGAAACAACAGATTCGGTCCCCAGGCGGCCAGTTCGGGGCTCAAGGCCTGCTGCTTGCCCAACGCCGTCATCACCTGCATCAGCACGTAGTAACTGAAAAACATGCTCAGGGACAGAATGACGCCCAGCAGCGCCCCCTTGCGGCCCGTCTGCGAGCCGAAGGGGATGCCCAGCAGCACGACCACGAAACCGATCCAGGGGGTGGCCATGCGGCTCTGCCGGTCGCACAGCAGGCGCACGACCGTTTCCGGCGCCAGGTTCGCGTGGCGCTCAATGTAGAGACTGATTTCGCGGGCCGAGAGAAACTCCGGATCCTTGATGTCGTTGATGAAATCCGAAGGCACTTCATTGAAGGCGGTCATTTCCCGGCGGAAGGACTCCTGCGGTGGCGCGGGCAGGCGATAACCCTGCTCGTCGAAGTGCATCTCTTTGACGTTATGGAAAACCCAGTGGCCATCCAGCCATTGGGCCCGGCTGGCCTGAATCCGGTACTGATCGGTCTGGTCGGGCCGCTGCTGGATGACCTCGACGTGCTCCATGCTGGCGTCGCGCGTGTCGAACTGGCCGATGAACCAGACCCGCCGGGCTGCGTCGTTCTTGTAGGCCAGGTTATGGGCCAGGTAGACATCCATCCGACCCTTGTATTTCTGCTGGCGCACAAATTGATGGGCCCAGTAGGCCGAGGCCGGGGCCAAACGCTGGTTGAGCCCGGCCAGCAGGGACGAGGCGATGAAACCAACCGCCAGATAGGGCAGCAGCAGGCGGTAGAGACTGACGCCGCTGGCCCGCATGGCCGTCAGCTCATTGTTCTTCGTGAGCTGGCTGAGGCTGTAGAGCGTGGCCAGCAGGAGGGAAATGGGCACAATGTAAATCGCCAGGGAAGGCAGCAGGTAAAGGTAGTATTTGACCACCTCCAACAGGGGCGTGCGGGCCTCAATGAATTCAGACAAATTGTCGAAAATATCGAACAGGACGAAAATGACGACAAAGCCGCTGAGGCAATACGCCAGCGGCCCCACCAGGCTGCGGATCAAATAGCGGTCAATCAGTTTCACAGGGAACAAAGTACGGCGGTGGCGGCATAAAGACAAGCTTCGGATAACTGATCACGGATCACTGCTCACTGTTCACTGATGACTGTTCACTGATGACTGATCACTGTTCACTGATGACTGATCACTGAGATCCGGCCTGCGGGCCTGCGTGCGGGCCACAGCCCTGGCGGCGCGCCAGGCGGCGATGCGGCCATGGTCGCCGGAAAGCAGCACCTCCGGCACCTTCATCCCCCGGAATTCCGGCGGGCGGGTATACTGAGGATGTTCAAGCCGGCCCGCGCTGAAGGATTCACCGCCCGTGGCCGCCTCCCCCGCCCTCAACGCCCCCGGCAACAGACGCACCACCGCATCCATGACCACCGCCGCCGCCAGCACCCCGTTGGTCAGAATGTAGTCGCCAATGGACAGCTCCTCGTCCACCAACACCTCGCGCACGCGTTCGTCCACGCCTTCGTAATGCCCG
>JAIPIQ010000056.1 GCA_021734645.1 Fidelibacterota bacterium
CTCAAAAAGAAAATGCACCGCCTGATGCGGCACGAGCTGCGGGCGACCAGCCTGGCCCTCGGCAGCCTGGCCATCGGCGCCGGGGTGACCGTGATCGAAAGCGTCTGCACCGGCCAGGTCTACGTACCCACCCTGGTGCTTATCCTCCAGGGCGGCCGCGACTGGGGCCGCGCCGCCGCCCTGCTGGTCCTGTATAACCTCATGTTCGTCCTGCCCCTCATTCTGATCTTCTGGCTCACCTACCGCGGCCTCGAAATGCCCGCCCTGCTCGCCTGGAGCCGCCGCCACGTCGTCCCCGGCAAATTGCTCCTGGCCGCCTTTTTTCTGGCTTTGGCCGCCCTGCTCCTCTGGCTCTGAGCCACCCATTACATGAGCTCAGGCCGGCATCTTTCCGGGCTCGCCCCCCCCCAAAAAAAATCCCGCGGGCCAATGCTTGACTTGCGGCGGGGAAATCAATAGATTGACGCTTTCGTGTCGGTCCGGGCAGGCCTGACAAGCCGGACGGAATCAATTACGCCGGCTGGCAACAGCCGGGCGGATGGGTATTGCCCGATGGTGTAATGGCAGCACACGGCCCTTTGGAGGCCAGAGTCCAGGTTCGAGTCCTGGTCGGGCAACCAGCCGACAAAGAAAAGAAAGGTGAGCGAGGTTTTAGACCAGTGAAGTTATTTTCGGGAAATGCAAACCGGCCGTTGGCCGAGCGGATAGCCGCCTACCTGGGCGAACCCCTGGGTGAGGTGGTCATCAACCGTTTCCCGGATGGCGAGATCTTTGTTAAAATCGTGGAAAACATTCGCGGGCGGGATGTTTTCATCCTGCAGCCGACCTGCCAGCCCGTCAACGAGAACCTGGTCGAGATGCTGATCATGGTGGACGCGGCCCGGCGGGCGTCGGCGGCCCGGATCACGGCCGTGATGCCCTATTTCGGCTATGGCCGCCAGGACCGCAAGGACCAGCCGCGCGTGCCGATCACCGCCAAGCTGGTGGCCAATCTGCTGGTGGCCGCGGGCGTGAACCGGGTGTTGACCATGGATCTGCATGCCCAGCAGATTCAGGGATTCTTTGACATTCCGGCCGATCACCTCTATGCCCAGCCGGTGCTGTTGCGGCACGTGCTCGATCAGGGCTGGGAAAAATCCGTCATTGTCGCGCCGGATCCCGGCAGTCTCAAAATGGCCTATTCCTACGCCAATGAACTGAATGCCGAGATCGCCTTTGCCGCCAAACAGCGCCTCAGCGCCTCGGAAGTGGTCACCGCCAACCTGGTGGGCGATGTCGAAGACCGGGATTGCCTGCTGGTGGACGATATGACGGCCACCGCGGGCACGCTGACCGCCGCCGCGCGCCTGCTCAAGGAGCGCGGCGCCCGAATGATCCGCGCCGCCGTGACCCATCCGATTCTGACCGCGGCGGCCTGCTGCCGCCTGCAGGACAGCCCCATCGAGGAACTGATCACCACCGATAGCGTGCCCCTGCCGGACTGCGGCGGCTTTCCCGTGTCGGTGCTGAGTGTGGCCGAGCTGCTGGGCGAGGCCATCATGCGCACCCACAACAATCAATCCGTGACTTCCCTGTTTAAACTGACAAGACGCAAGGAGTAAGAAAGACCATGGCCACAGCAATTCAAATCAAAGCCGAAAATCGCCAGACCGGCGGCAGCAGCGCGGCCCGGCGCATGCGCCGCACCAACCGGATTCCCGCTGTGTTGTACGGCGGCGACGAAAGCCACTTTTTGGCGCTCAATGAACATGATTTCAACCAGATGATGCGCAAGCATCGCAGCGAGCATCTGCTGGTGGACCTGGTGGTCGCCGGCGAAGATGAGCCGCGCAAGGCCCTGCTCAAGGACGTGCAGCATCATCCGGTGTCCGGCAAGCCGTTGCATGTGGATTTCCAGGCCGTGGCCCTGGATCAGCGCTTGCGGCTCGAGGTGCCCATCGAGCTCACGGGGATTCCCCAGGGCGTCTCCCAGCAGGGCGGCGTGCTGGAACTGCTGATCCGGGAGATTGAAATCGAGTGCCTGGCCACGGATATTCCCGAGAGCATCGAGCTGGACGTGAGCGCCCTCGAGATCGGTCATTCCTTGACCGTAGCGGATTTGAAGCTGGATCCGGCGCGCCATACGGTGCTGACGGATGCCGATCTGGCGGTGGCGGGCGTGACGGCGCCGCGGGTTTCGGCTGAAGCGGTGGCCGAGGAAGGCGCGGCGGTGGCCGAGCCGGAATTGGCGGGCAAGAAGCCGGACGCCGAGCCGGCCAAGTAGGGCCGGCGGAGCGGTGGCGCGGTGAAGATCGTGGTGGGCCTGGGCAATCCCGGGCGCGCTTATGAGTTTACGCGCCATAATTTTGGCTTTATGGTGGTGGACGAATTGGCGCGGATGGGCGGTTGGCCCTGGCGCCGCAGTTGGTTGGGCCAGGCGCTGCGGGCGGAAGGGCGGCTGGGTTCGGCGGCGGTGATGCTGCTGAAGCCCCAGCGGTTCATGAATCGCAGCGGGCCGCCGGTGGCGGTGGCCGCCCGGCGCAAGGGTGTGCCACCGGCGGAGGTGTTGGTGGTATACGACGATTTGGCGTTGCCGACGGGCGAGTTGCGCCTGCGGGGCCAGGGTGGCGCCGGCGGGCATAATGGCCTGACGTCGGTGTTGCAGGCGCTGGGTACGCAGGACGTGCCGCGTTTGCGGCTGGGTATTGGGCCCTGTCCGGACGGCCGGGCCTGGGAACAGTTTGTGTTGGCGCCGTTTGCGCAGGCCGAGCGGCCGGTGGTTCAGGCCACGGTCCGGCGGGCGGCGGAAGCGGTCGAGTGTGTCATGACGGAAGGTTTGGAAAGAGCCATGAACCGGTATAACGGCAGTGGCGCAGTGAAATGAGGAGATAGTTGGTTGAAGACGATCTATGAAGGCATGTTGATCCTGCCCAAGGGGCTGGATGAAGAAGCGGTGGACGCAGTGATCGGCCGCGTTCATGAAGAAATCCGCAAGCAGGGCGGAACGGTTGGCAGTACCACGCGCTTGGGCCGCCGTAATTTTGCCCGGCCCCTCAAGGGCCAGGACGCGGGCCAGTATGTGGTCATGCAATTCGAACTCGAGGGCGGGAACATGGCCCTCTTGCGGGAGCGCCTCAAACTACAGGAAGGCCTGTTGCGCTTCCAGTTCACCCGCCCCGGTCCGGTGGCGCCCGCCGCGCCGCCCGCCGCCCCGGAAGCCGAGTAACCCCGCGCCGTTTCTTATCAGACCAGAGGAGTATGTACCGTGAGAGCAATGAGCAAGAATAAGCCGCGGCGCCGCGCGCGCCGGGTCAGCACCCGCAAGGGCACCAAGTACCTCGATGGAATCAGTGTCATTGATTACAAAGACCATGAACTGCTGCGTAAATTCATGACCGAGGGCGGGAAGATGACCCCGCGCCGGATTTCCGGGGTCAGCGCCAAGCAGCAACGTCAGATCAAGCGCAGCATTCGCCGCGCCCGCGTAATGGGCCTATTGCCCTGACAAGGAGCCGAGCTTCATGAAAGAAGTACTATTGACCGCCGACGTGCCCGGAGTGGGCGCGGAAGGCGATATCGCGCAGGTCAAAGACGGCTTTGCGCGCAACTACTTGCTGCCGCAAAACCTGGCCGCCCCCGTGACCGCCGCCGCCCGCCGCCGGGTCGAGAAGGCCCAGCGGGAGCGGGCCGCCGCCGCCACCGCCGTTTTGGATGCCGCCCGCGCCCTCGCCGCGCAGATCGAGCAGACCTCCTGCACCCTGCAGGTGCAGGCCGGTCCCGAAGGCAAACTCTTCGGTTCGGTGACGGCCCAGGATCTGGCCGCCGCCCTCGAGCAGCAGGGCTTGAAGGTCGAGCGGCATTTGATCGAACTGGCGCAGCCCCTGCGCGAGCTCGGCCAGTTCAAGGTGGATGTCAAACTCCACCCGGATGTCAGGACTGTCCTGAAAGTCTGGCTCGTGGAAGGATAAGCGGGCCATGGCCCCCAAGGCCAGCAGGACCACCGCGCCGCCGCCGGAACCCGTGGCGAAGATTTCGCGCGCCTTGCCCCAAAGTGAGGAGGCGGAATGCGCGCTGTTGGGCGCGGCGTTGCTGGATGCCGACCGGGTGTTGCCCCTGGCGGCGGAGAAGGGGATCGGGCCGGTCTGTTTTCTGAACACGCGCCATCAGGATATTTATAGTGTCCTTCAGGAACTGCAGGCCGCCTCGCGGCCCATTGACGTAGTCACGGTCACGGCCGCCCTCGATGCCCGTCAGGCGCTCGCGGCGGTCGGGGGGCAGGAGTATCTCGAGAGCCTGGTGGACCGCACGCCCACCGCGGCCCATGCCGGGTATTACGCGGGCCTGGTGAGCGAGAAATACATCCTGCGGGAAATCATCCGCGCGGCGACGGCCAGTATTGACAGTTGCTTCGAGGCCGGCGACGCGGATAAGCTGCTGAACGATGCCGAGCAGCGCATGTTTGAAATCGCCACTCGGCGCCGGACGCCCCTGGTGCCCTGGCCGACCATGATTCACGAGGCCATGGCCTTCATCGAGAAACTCTGCCAGGAACGGCGCGGGTATGAAGGGCTGGCGACCGGCTACAAGGATTTGGACGAAAAGCTGCTGGGGTTGAAGCCGGGGGAGATGGTGGTGCTGGCGGCGCGACCGTCCATGGGCAAGACCTCGCTGGCGCTCAATATCGCCGAGCGGATTGCCTTGGGGCATACGGCGGACCGGCAGGCGTATCCCGTGGCCGTGTTCAGTTTGGAAATGTCGGCCGAGCAGCTTGTGCGGCGCATGCTGTGTTCCCATGCCGAAGTGCCGGCCAGCAAGTTGCAGGGCGGCTCCATCAACAGCGTCAGCCACGGCCGGCTGGCGGCGGCGGCCGCCGCCCTGAGCAAGGGGCAGATCTATCTGGACGAGCAGCCGGGGCTCGAGGCCCTCGAAGTGCGGGGCCGCGCCCGGCGGCTCAAAGAGCGCCACGACATCAAGTTGGTGGTGATTGATTACTTGCAGTTGATGCATTTCGAGCGCTACCAGCCCCAGGGCCGTCAGGCGGAAGTGGCGGCCATCTCCGGCGCGATCAAGGCCATGGCCAAGGAGTTGCGCGTCCCGGTTTTGATTCTCAGCCAGCTCAGCCGCGCGCCGGAAACCCGCGACCGGCACCATGTGCCCCAGTTGTCCGACCTGCGCGACAGCGGCTCGATCGAACAGGACGCCGACGTGGTGATGTTCCTGCGGCGCCCCTGTCGGATTCCGAATGACAAGGAACATGAAGACCGGACCCTGGCGTACCTCGAGGTGGCCAAGAACCGGAACGGGGCCACCGGGCAGTTGACCCTGCATTTTACGGAAGAATACACCCGTTTTGACAATCGGATGCACGGGGGCGACGGGCCGGGCGCGCCGCCCGGCCTGCCGCCACAGGCCCCCCACGCGGGGGGCGGGGCCGAACCGGACGAAGC
Organism: Fidelibacterota bacterium; assembly: GCA_021734645.1. Lineage (GTDB taxonomy): Bacteria > Verrucomicrobiota > Kiritimatiellia > JAIPIQ01 > JAIPIQ01 > JAIPIQ01. The sequence continues at coordinate 5,427 of JAIPIQ010000056.1, forward strand.
GCTCTTCGATCAGGAGGATGTTGGATGAACTGCCGCCCGTTATTTCCCGCCCCCGGCGGGATCCGCCTGCTGGCGGTTCTCCTGTGTGGTCTGTGGCCGCACGGAGACGCACAGGCCCAGGCGAACCCCACGGTTCATGAAATCCGTTTCGAGGTCCTGGGTGATCAACCCGTGGCCCGGGAATTGATCCAGGCCCAGGTGGGCGCCCAGGCGGGGCAGCCCCTGGACCGCGCCCAGGTCGCCCGCGATTTGCAAGCCCTGCGCGCGGCCGAACGGTTTTCCTTCGCCGAAGTCACGTTTGCGCCCGGCCCGGATTCCCAATCCATTGTACTGGTCTATCGGGTCCAGCCCCGGCCGCGCCTGCGTGAGTTGCATATCAGCGGCGCGGACTGGCTGGGGGTCAAACGGGTCCGCGAGCAACTCGACCTGGAACGCGGCGCGGCAGTGGACGATGGCATTCTGGCCGCGCGCGCCGTCAAGTTGCGCGCGTACTATCGCGAGAAGTTGCGCCCGTTCATGGAGGCGTCCTGGGTCATCCGCCCCACGGCGTCGCCGGGCTTCGTGGATGTGGATTTTCTGATTGACGAGGGCCGGGCGGCCCGGGTCCGCCGGATTGACTTCGAGGGGGGGGAAGCGGTGGCGCCCAAGACCGCGCAGGCGGCCATGCAGACCCAGACCCGCAACTGGCTGTCCTGGATCACCGGCCGGGGATCGTACGATGGCGACGTGCTCGCCATGGATCTGGCGCGGGTGCGTCAACTGTATATGAATGAAGGGTACTTGGATGCCCAGGTGGGACCGCCGGTTGTCGAGCCCGTGGGGCGCAATGGCGTCGCGCTGCGCATTCCCGTCCGCCAGGGTACCCAGTACCGTCTGCGGTCTTTCGATTTCGAGGGCGTCAGCCTGTTTCCGGCCGCTGAGATCGGCGCCCTGCTGCCCTTCAAGGTCGGTGAAGTGCTCTCCGCCGGTGAAGTCACCGCAGCCCGGCGCGCGATTATCGAGTATTATGGTGAGCGGGGCTATTTTGATACGCGGGTGGATGAACGCCTGCGGGCCGCGCCCGCCCAGGGCCTTGCCGACTTGCATTTCGTGATCAGCGAGGGCCAGCCGGGGTATGTGCGCGATGTGCTCGTGCGCGGTAATACCCGCACCCAGGACCGGGTCATTCGCCGCGAAGTGCTGATCGCCCCCGGCGACAAAATCTCCTGGGGCCGTTTGCGCACCAGCGAGAACCGCCTGCGCAACCTGGGGTTCTTCAGCGAGGTGGACTCCCAGTTCCTGCGCACGGAGCAGGCCGGTCTGTTTGACATCGCATTCAATGTCAAGGAACAGAAGACCGGGACGTTGTCCGTCGGCGCGGGTTTTTCCAGTATTGATCAGGTGGTGGGCTTCATCGAGCTGGGGCAGGGCAACTTCGATATCTTCGGCTGGCCGCATTTCACGGGCGCCGGCCAGAAGTTCCGGGTCCGGTTACAGTTGGGCAATGAACGGTCCGACCTGGATGTGAGCTTCACCGAACCGTGGTTTCTCGGGCGGCGGCTGGCCCTGGATACCGGCTTCTTCATGAATGACGAGCGGTTTCTGAGTGACGACTACAGCCAGAAGAATATCGGCGCCAGCGCGGGCTTGACCCGCGCGGTCTTCCCGGCCACGCGCCTCTCGGGCACCTATTCCTGGCAGCAGTATGACGTCTATGATGTCGCGACGAATGTCTCGGAGCTGATCCGCCGCGAGGAGGGCACCCGCACCCGGAGCGCCTTCACCTTGGCCCTGACCCGCGACACCCGCAATCATCCTTTTCTGCCCTCCCGCGGCAGCCGTTGGCGCCTGGCGGGCACCCTGGCCGGCGGGCCCCTCGGCGGCGAGACCGACATCTACCGCCTGGACCTGCGCGGCGCCAACTATTTCCCGCTCTGGTTCGGGCATGTACTGATTCTGCGCGGGGAGGCTTCGGTCGTGGACTACTACGGGGATTCCGAGTGGGTGCCCATTTTCGACCGCCTGTTCATGGGCGGCTTGCGCACCGTGCGGGGATTCAAATTCCGGGATGTCGGGCCCAAGGACGAATTGGGCGAGCCGATCGGCGGCCGGAGCAGCCTGTTCGGCTCCGCCGAATATACGATCCCGGTCTGGAAAGCGATCCGGTTGGCCGGGTTCTACGACGCCGGCCAGGTCTGGCTGGATGCCTACACGGTGGAAAGCGACTTCAATACCTCGGTGGGCGTCGGGATCCGCTTCGATATTCCCGGTTTCCCCCTCCAGTTCAACTACGCCTGGCCCCAGGAGACGGACGAAATCAACAAGCGGCGCCCCCGCGAGTTCAGTTTTCTGCTGGGCATTCCCTATTGATCGGTTATGATGCATCCGTAATATGAATCCGACTGCCGCCCCCTCCCGGGGGTTCCCGGCGGTCCCCTACAGGAGTTACGCAGAATGAAAAAAGCAATTTGGATCGGCAGTTTGGCCCTGGTCACCTTGGCCCTGGCCCGGCCCGCGGCCGCCGCCGAGGCCGCCACCGCCCATATTCACATGGCCCGGCTGATCGAGAAATACTACCGGACGGAGCAGACCGTGAAGCGGCTCGAAGAGCAGAAGGCCGCCTATGAAGCGGAACTGAAGGGATTCTCCGAGCGGATCGAGAAGCTGAACGAGGAATATACCAGCGCCCGTGAAGACGCGCTCAATACGGCCCTCAGCCGCGAGATGCGCGATCAGCGCCGGGATCTGGCCGAGCAGAAGCGCCTCGAGCGCGACGACCTGGTGCGCGAAGCCCAGGGGATCGCCCGCGAGCGCTCGCAACGCTTCGATGCCCAACAGCAGCGCATGTGGCGCAGCATTGTGGATGAAGTCATCGAGGTCGTGGCCGAGCATGCTCGCCTGCAGGGACTCCCCGCCGTGCTGGATTCGTCCGCCCGCGGCGACAATGGCGTTCAATTCATGCTCTACAGCGATCCGCGCTTTGATATCACCGACGTGATTCTTGAGAAGCTGAATGCCAGTCGCCCGGTGGGGGGCGCCGCCGAGCCGGTGGCGGAGCCCGCTCCCGAGCCCGCCGCGGAATCAACGGAGGCGCCGCCGGCCGCGGACGCCCAGTGACGGAGCGGACGGTCAGGGAGATTGCCGAGCAACTCGGCGCCTCCTGCGTCGGCGAGGAGGATCTGGTTATCCGCGGGGTCGCGGGGGTGCATGACGCGCGCCGCGAGCAGATCACCTTCATTGCCAACAAGCGTTATGCGGCGGCCGCGGCCGAGACCCAGGCCGGCTGCATCCTGGCCCCGCTGGATTGGGACCGCCCCTGTTCGGCGGCCCTGATCCGGGTGCCGAATCCAGACCAGGCCTTCGCGATTGTGGCCGGTTGGTTCGCGCCGCCGGAGATCACACCCCCGCCGGGGGTTCATCCCAGCGCCATCATCGCGCCGGACGCGGAAGTGGATCCCTCCGCCTCCATCGGGCCCCAATGCGTGATTGAACCCGGCGCGCGGATCGGCCCCCGCTCCATCCTGCAAGCCCAGAACTATATCGGCCATGAATCCCGCATTGGCGCCGACTGCCGCCTCTATCCCCAGGTGACCCTGCGGGAACGGTCCGTGCTGGGCGACCGGGTCATTATTCACAACGGGGCGGTCATCGGCAGTGACGGATTCGGCTATACCGTGAATGACCAGGGCGTGCGCGCCAAGATTCCCCAAATTGGACGGGTGATCATCGGCGATGACGTGGAAATTGGCGCCAACACGACGATTGACCGGGCGCGGTTCGGCGCCACCCGCATCGGCAATGGCGTCAAGATTGACAACCTCGTGCAGATTGCGCACAACGTCGTGATTGGCGATCATGCCGTGATTGTCGCGTTGGTTGGCATTGCGGGCAGTACCACGATCGGGCCCACGGCCATCCTGGCAGGTCAGTCCGGCGTGGCCGGGCATCTGACCGTGGGGGCTGGCGCGATTGTCGGGGGGCGCAGCGGCGTGACTAAAAATGTGTCCCCCAAGACCTATGTCTCCGGCTTTCCCGCCCAAGCCCACGACCAGGAAACCCGCGTCCAGGCCCTGACCCGGCGCCTGCCCGAAATCAAAGAGCGCCTCGACGACTTTGCGCGCCGCATCCAACAACTCGAATCCCGCAAAAAAGAACGTCCCGGCTGACCCCGCACCTGGCAGGGGTACCGATACGGGCTGGGCATGCCGGTCAAGGGGGCGGAGGATACGCCCGCCCTGCGTCGGCGGCGCTGTCAGTACCTGGATTGGCGGTCACAACGGCCACGTTCCCAACGCAGCCCCAACGCACGCTATCAGTTTCCCTCGTCGGCGCGCCGGTGGCCGGATTGGGAGAACGTGAAGCTGCCGCGGTCGGCCATTCCCCGCCACTCGATGTAATCCTGGGCATTTCCTTCGGTAAGGCATGTCGTCCCGATCCGGATGTTCTCAAACGTAAGATTCTTAATCTCCCCCGTAGCGTTCCCGTTTCCATCAAAACAGCTTTTGGTCAGCGGGGCGTCGGGTACGTGGAAATTCCTGAACACCAAACCGTCAATACTTCCCTGACCAGCGGTGTACCCGGCCAGACCGTCCTTGATCTTCACCCCGAAAAGTTGCCAGGGCCTTTTATCGAAATGGAAGTCCTCGAAAACAATCCCGCTTACAGCGCCACCATTGAGGTTGCGGCAGCCGATCACAGCGTTGTTGTGCCAGTGGTCTATGGACGCCGCAGGACGGTCAAAGCCGATGAAGTCGGTGCGGGATACGTGCGTGCCCGAAACCTGTCGAGATAGATTCCAGCTCAGTTGGAACGCCGCCCCGGCCAGTTGCATCCAGATGACATTATCATATGCCTGGATCCCGCTGTAATAAAGCTTGATGGCATCATCATTCACCTTGAGAAAGCAATTGCGGATGACGGAGTTGGGGCCGACGGTAATGCCATCGTTGTTGTGGTGCCATCCGAAAATCTTGACATTCTCGATCAGCGTCGTGCTGCTGCTGATGATGTTTGCCTTGGGTCCGTCGGTCAGTACGATGCCCTCGATTCGGTTGCCCCCGGCCTTTCCCGAAAGCCGGATCATGTGGTTGGTCCACTCACGGGGGCGGGGCCAGCCGATCCCTGAAAGGATGCCCCGTCCACGGATCGTGATATTGCCGGCCGAAGAACCCAGCAACCCCCTCACGTAGGCTCCTCCGGCGATGTACACTGTTGCGCCTTCGGGCAGGGAAGCAAGCTGCGTTTTGCCAACATCATGGTAACCAGGGCCGAAATAGAGCACCCCGGGTTGGCCGTTCCGGGGCGTGTCTTCCTCCGGGGGATTGGCAAATATGAAAAGCGGCTTCCCTTCATACCCCGGTATTTCCACATAATACTGTCCGGGTTCGCCAATGTTGAGCGTGACAACATTTCCGGCGGTTGTTGCGGACACCCCCTTGCGCAGCGGATAGACCGTGGCTGAAGAGGGGACAGCTCCTGCCGGCAAGATCACCTCGACGGTAACGATTCCGTCAAAAGAAAAGGAGGTCCAATGGTTGGACTTACCGAGACGGGAAAGCGCCCACTTGCTGTTCTCAATCGTGTCCACGTTGCTCTGGTACACATATGACGACTGGGTGGTTTCCTGCCGGACATTCAGCGTATAACTGTCCGAAGCGTATCTGTTTCCCGGCAAAGGAGGATACACGGTTACCTCCGCCTGCACCGTTACGGCCATCACCATTGAAAGGAATGGAAACCTCATGAGGCTCTTGCAAAACCCCTCGCGGCATGGGTATCCAGCCCATGCAACACGGGCGGACAGTCCGTGCCACTTCCGCGAGCCCGGGGTTTTGCAAACGCTTTTCATATCAGCCTTTCTTTCCTGTACTCCAAAACAGGGCGGGGCGGCAAAGCCAGGCGCGCGCGCGGCGTTTGCCTTTCGCATTGGATTCACGGTCATGCTCATCCCACTGTACATGCGGGAATCTGCTGGCGAGGCGGATTTCAGTCAAGCCTCTTGTGAGCCAGCCTTTGCGGCCTCCATTGTCCGCCGTGCTTGTAGCGGCGGCCGGCGGATGATATGGGAATAGCATGAAAGCGGTGATATTTGATGAGGCGCTCCGGTATGTGCCGGACCAGGCCGAGCCGGAGGCGCGGCCGGGCTGGCGGCGGATCCGGGTGACGACCGCGGGCATCTGCAAGACTGATTTGGAGATCGTCAAGGGATACATGGGGTTCCGCGGCATTCTGGGGCACGAGTTCGTGGGGCGGATCGAGGCGCCGGATGGCCGCCCGGGCGCGCGGGTCGTGGGCGAAATCAATGCCGCCTGCGGTGTTTGTGATCGGTGCGCGCAAGGGCTTGGCCGTCACTGCCCCAAGCGGTCCACCCTGGGCATTTTTAACCTGGACGGATGTATGGCGGAAGTCTGCGTCCTGCCGGCAGCGAATCTGGTCAAGGTGCCGGACGAGCTGCCGGATGACCGTGCGGTGCTGATCGAGCCGCTCTCCGCAGCCTGCGAAATCCTCGAGCAGCATCCCTTGCGGGGGAGTGAGCGCGTGATCGTGCTGGGCGATGGCAAACTGGGGCTGCTCTGCGCCTGGGTCTTGTCCACCGCCGCCGCGGAGGTGACCCTGGTCGGCAAGCACCCGGAAAAGCTGGCCCAGGCCGGGTGGCGGACCCTGCGGACGGCGCTGGCTGACGAGCCGATCGCGCCCGGCGCGGACCTGGTGGTCGAGGCCACCGGCTCCGCCGCCGGTTTGGCCCGGGCCATCGAGCTGTGCCGCCCCCGTGGGGCCATTGCCCTCAAATCCACCGTCGCCGCTCCCCACCAGCTCAGTCTCGCCCCGGTGGTCATCAACGAAATCACGCTTTTCGGCTCGCGCTGCGGACAGTTTCAAGATGGCTTGGCCTGGCTCGCCCGCTATCCCGATGCGCCCCTCGAACGCCTGATCGCCGCCCGTTATCCCATTGACCAGGCCCTCGAAGCCTTCCACCAGGCCGCCGGCACCTCCCTCAAAGTCCTGCTCGATATCGGCGGGTGAGCCGCCTCGGCCGACGGTCCGTGAACGGGTACCGAGAATCCAAGTGACGAGCCTTGTCGCGGACGAAAATGAAGATCAGGGGCGACTATTTGCCGGGCGCACAACCGTAAACACTTTGCGTTTTCGCGCGCCTGTCAAGGAGGCCGTGGGGTGGGATGGTAGGATTGACGACGGTGTACGTGTCGTGTCCTGTGCCCTGAAGGAAACCACGGGCCGCCCGGCGGTGGTGATCATTTCGGGGCGGGCCGCATATGTTGGACGATGGCGGCGGCGAAGGCGCTGCAGGGGACGAGGGTGGCGCCGGGCATGAGGCGGGCGAAATCGTAGGTTACGGTGCGGGCGCGGATGGCGCCGGCCATGCCGTGAAGGATGAGGTCGGCGGCTTCATGCCAGCCGAGGTAGCGGAAGAGCATTTCGCCGGAGAGAATCAGCGAGCCGGGATTCACCTTGTCCTGGCCGGCGTATTTGGGCGCGGTGCCGTGGGTGGCTTCGAACAGGGCGACGCCCGTATCATAGTTGATATTGGCGCCCGGCGCGATGCCGATGCCCCCGACGCAGGCCGCCAGGGCGTCGGAAATGTAGTCGCCGTTGAGGTTCAAGGTCGCGATGACATCGTAGTCGGCGGGCCGGGTCAGGATCTGCTGCAGGAAGGCGTCGGCAATGCAATCCTTGATGATCAGGTCGGGTTGGCCGTCCCGCGGCAGGCGCAGCCAGGGGCCGCCGTCGAGTAATTGGGCGCCGAATTCATCGCGGGCCACGGCATAGCCCCAGTCGCGGAAAGCGCCCTCGGTGAACTTCATGATGTTGCCCTTATGGACCAGGGTCACCGACCGCCGCTGCTGTTCGAGGGCATAGCGGATGGCGGCGCGCACCAGCCGCTGGGTGCCCTCGGCCGAAACGGGTTTGATGCCCAGGCCGCAGGTGTCCGGGAAACGAATCTGGGTCACGCCCATTTCCTGCTGGAGGAAATCGAGAACGCGGCGCGCCTCGGGCGAGCCGGCGGCCCATTCGATGCCGGCATAGATGTCCTCAGTGTTTTCCCGGAAGATCACCATATCGGTATGTTCGGGATGCTTGACCGGCGAGGGGACGCCCTCGAACCAGCAGACGGGCCGCTGGCAGACATACAGATCGAGCAGTTGGCGCAGGGCGACATTCAGGCTGCGAATGCCGCCGCCGACCGGCGTGGTCAACGGGCCCTTGATGGCCACCAGGTAGGTGCGAATGGCCTCGACGGTCTCCTCCGGCAACCAGACATCGGGGCCATACTTCTCGAGGGCAAGTTCGCCGGCGTAGATTTCCATCCAGGCCACGGCGCGCTGCGGGCCATAGGCCTGCCGCACCGCGCCGTTCCACACCTGCATGGCCGCCGCGGTGATGTCCGGGCCGATGCCGTCGCCGGTGATATACGGAATGATCGGGCGCGCGGGCACATCCAAACGGCCCGCGCCGGCCAGGCGGATGGCCTCGCCCCCGGCCGGTATCTGCAATTTGCTGTTGCTCATGACTATCTCCTGTTGGCGTGAAAAGGCGGTATTGAGCCTGGATTCACCCGGTTCGTCAACTCAAACCCGTTTAGCGGGCGGCGGCGGGCGCAATCACGATTCACTGACTTTGGGCCGTCATTGGCGCCAAAGAGGCACAAAATGCACAGAAAGGCGGGGGATGACCGCAAACGTTCTATGGAGTGCGGCAGCGTGCGTGTCCGCCGTAGCATGACCTGCAAAGG
>JAIPIQ010000057.1 GCA_021734645.1 Fidelibacterota bacterium
GCCCGGAACAATGGGTCGTGGTCCCCCTGAACCAGCTCTTCATGCTGGCCACTGGCATCCTGGTGCTCCTGATGGGCCTGCGCCTGTTCGATCGCCGGGTCGCCCTCCTGGGCACCAGCATCTATTTCCTCAGCGATACCGTTTGGCGCACGGCTATTGCCGGCGGCCCCCTGGCCCTGTTGACCTTCTGGGCCTGCCTGGCCGCCTATACGGCCCTCGTGGCCACCAGCCGGGAACGCGAACAGGCGGAGACCATCCAGTGGCTGCCCTACTATGCCGTCTCGGTCCTCGCCGCCATCGCCGCCGTGTACACGGCCTACAGCGGCACGGTCGTGCTCTGCATGTTGATGCTGTACTATGCTTTCGCCTTCTCCCGGCGGGGCTGGTTCTTTGCCCTCCTGCTGCTGGCCGCCTTCGGCGTTGCCCTCGCCCCGTGGATCTACCGCAACATGCTCGTCTCCGGGCGCCCCTTCGGCCTGGCGCCCTTCATGGCCCTGCGGGAATCCCGCCTGTTCGCCGGCGACACCCTGACTCGCACCCTCGCCCCCTCCTTCAAGTGGACCGATGCCCTGACCTATCTGCACATCAAGTGGATGACCAACGTGCGCGCGTTCTACGACGGAGGCCTGCGCACCCTCGGCGAAGGCGTCCTGCCGGCCCTGTTCCTGGCCACTTTCTTCTATCGCTTCGTCCGCCACCACGTCCACATCTTCCGCTGGGCGCTGCTCCTGGCCCTCTTCGTCCTGGTGGTGATCGTCGGTTTCTTCGGCCAGAAGGCCGCCACCCTGACCGTGATCCTCTGGCCAGCCATCATCCTCTACGGCTCCGCCTTCTTCTTCCTCCTGCTCGAACGCCTGCGCCTGGGCGTCCAGATTCTCCGCATCGGCGTGATTTCGATCCTGGTCCTCCTCCAGGCCCTGCCCCTGATCTTTTCCCTGCTGCCCCCCCGCAGCGTGCTGCCCTACCCCCCCTATTTCCCTCCGTTCATCTACCACGTCGCCGGCTTGCTCGAACCCACCGAAGTGCTGTGCACCGACATGCCCTGGGCCACGGCCTGGTACGGCAACCGCACCAGCATCGAAATGCCGACCTCCCTCAGCGATTTCTACGAAATCAACGATTATATCACCCCCGTCAGCGGCCTCTACATGACCACCGTCAGCCGCGACCTGCCCTTTGTGAGTCAATTGCTCACCGGACCCTACCGCACCTGGCACCCCATCATGATGGGCCGCCTCACCGCCGACTTCCCGCTGCCCCACGGTTTCCACCTCAAGGACGCCGACCAGTTGTTCTTCACCGGCCGCCCCCGCTGGCAGCCGAAACCCTAGCCGCCCCACCTGCGCGGCCTCTCACCGGAGCTTTGTCATGCATGCAATCTATCGTTGGGTTCGGCTGGTGGCCTATGCCTGCGGGCTGGCCGGTCTGGTGTGCATTCTCCTGGGGCGGGGCGGCGTGGGAACGCATAGCCACGAAGCCGGCTGGGTATTGCTGGGCGGCATGTTTCTGCTCTTCCTCGTGAGCTATGTCTTCCTGATCGCCATGCGTCTGCGGCCCAAGCGCCCGCCGCGCGCCGGCGCGCCGGACCCGAAACCGTAAGCGTTCATGGCCGTGGCTTTCCGATTTCGCGCGGAATACGCCGCGCTGCGCGGCGCCGAGGGGCTGCTGCGCGCGCCCCCGGAACCTCTGGCCCTGGGCCTGGCCGCCGCCCTGGCCGCCGCCGCCTTCGCGGCCCAGCCCCGAACCCGGCGGCGGGTTGACCGGCGCCTCGAGCAGGTGTTCGGAGCCACCTATGACCCCGCCGCCCGGCGGCGGTTGGCCCGCCGGGCGTGGCGGCACTTCATCTTCAGCATGGTGGATGCCCTGCGCGCGCCGGCCATGGACGAGGCGTGGCTGCGCCGCCATACCAACTGCGATGCCTTGAGCCTGGTCCGGGATCTCAAGCGCCGCAGCGGGGGCGGCATCATCCTGGCCGTGCCGCACATGGGCAGTTGGGAACTGGCCGGCGTGGCCGTGCAGCGGCTCGGCATTGACCTGCTGACCATTGTGCGCCGCCAGCGCAATCCCCTGCTCGATCGCCATTTGCACCGCGTGCGGCAATCCACCGGCGTGACCGCCCTCTACTACGGTTCCAAGCTGATCACGCAAGTCGCCGGCCAAATCCGCGCGGGCCGCACCCTGGCCATCCTGCCCGATCTGCGCGCCAAGACCCACTGCATCCCCGTCCAATTCCTCGGCCAACCGGCCCAGATCCCCCCCGGTATGGCTCAATTCGCCCGCGCCGCCCAGGCTCCCATCCTGCCCGCGGCCATTGTGCGTGAGGGTTGGACCCAGCACCGCTGGCTGGCCTTCGACCCCATCGAACCTGATCTGTCCGCCCCCTCCGCCGAAGATGCCCAACGACTGACCCAGGGCGTCATGGACTGCTTCACCCAGGCCATCCGCCGCCAGCCCGAACAGTATTTCTGGTTCAACCGGCGCTGGGTCCTCGGCGCCGATTAGCCCCCGGCTCTCATTCCGACTCTTCCTCAGCCAAGTCGCCGCGCGGCGGCGGCTGGCGCGTGGCCGCCCAATGGGCCTGCCGGGCAATCCCCATGAGAATCTTGACATCGTTGATCGTCAGGGAGCCGCGCGAAAGAATCCGGCGCAACCCGAGCATCATGTGCTCGGCCTTTTCCTCCTTCATGAAGCCCACGGCCAGCAGGGTCGCGCGCCACAGCGCAAACATGCGCTCGCGCAGGGCCGAGGGCGCCTCCGGCGACCATTCCTGGGGTCCGCGCGTGCATCCTTCGGCGGCCACAAAAAGTTCATAGGCGCAGATCATGACCGCGTGGGACAGGTTGAGGGAGGAATAGCGATCGCTCGAAGGAATCTGAATGATGCGGTTGCAGAGGGCCAGTTGCTCGTTGGAGAGCCCCTTGTCTTCGGGCCCGAAAACCAGGGCCACGGGACACTGCGCGGCGGCGGCCAGCAACTCCGGCGCCCAGGCGCGCGGGGTCCGCGCATGACTGCGATACAGGCCCAACCGCGCCGTGGTGCCAGCCACCACCCCGCAGTCCGCCACCGCCTCCGCCAGCGTATCGTACTGCGCGCGCGCCGCCAGGCACTCCGCCGCCCGGTAGGCCCGGATGCGCGCCTCCTCCCAGTCCAGCTCCGGATGCGGCGCCACCACCGCCAACTTCGACAACCCGCAATTCCACATGGCCCGGCAAACCGCCCCCACATTCCCCCCATATATCGGCCGCACCAATACCACCCGGACCTCATCCAACGCCGCCAATACCTCCGGTGATGGCCCACCCCCGGACTCACCTGCTTCGTCTCGCTCCTCGTCTGTCTTCATGCCATGGCTCCTGAAATACTCAAAGAAGCCTCATAATCACCCGATTGGCAAGCGCCAGTTTTCCCGGCTTCCCCGGCCACGGTAAGAGTCTCCCAATAGGAAACGCATATTCTTGCGCCCACCACCGATTTCGAATGGCAGAAAAATAGGGACACAACTTCTCTGTCCCCAATGCCCCCCGCAAAAGGTTTTGGCTTTGGGGGCACGCTGCGGTATAGTTACCTCGCGCCTGAAGCGCGGAATGGAGTGCCTGATGAAAAAAGCCTGGCAGATGAGATGGATGGGGACGGTACTGATAGTGTTGACGGCGGCGGGTTGCCGCATGGCGCCGCCGGGCGGCAGTCTTTCCCTTGCGGTCTATCGCGCGGCGGAGGAGGCGACCGCCCAGGCCGCCCGGGAGGCCCCGGCGCCGGATTCTCCCGCCGAGCGCGCGGCCCTCGACCGGTTCAATGCCTTCTATGCGGAATACAGCACGGCGGCCATCGCGGCCGGACTCGATGCGGTCTACGCGCCGGATGCTTTCTTCGCCGACCCGTTCGCCCAGGTGCAGGGCCGCGAGGCCATCCGCGCCTATTTCCTGGCCATGGCCGAACCCGTTGAATCCTGCACGTTTGAGATTGAACCGCCCACCCGCGCCAACGGCGAGTACTTCATCCCCTGGATCATGCGCCTGCGGGTCCGCTCCGCGCCGAAAAAGGAAATCGTGGCCCCCGGCGTCTCCCATGTGCGCTTCAATGCCGACGGCCTGGTCATCTTCCAACAGGATTATTGGGATGGCGGCATCCTCTACGACCACCTGCCCGTGGTCAACCGCCTGACCCGCCACGTGCGCTGGCGGCTGGGACGCGCGCACTAAGCCGCAATTCTCATTTGGGAAGGATCTCGACGAATGCTGATCGTGGCACGGGCTTCCAGCCCGTGCTGCATGGGCAAGATGCCCATGCCACGGGAGCAACGCCTTGATGTACATGACCAAATGAGAATCCCGGCGCACTGAGAAACGGGATTGTTTCCGGCGGGCGGGGCCCTTATATTGCCCGCCATGAATGTTCCATTTCTTGATCTGGGCGCGCAGTTCAGGCAGCTCGAGACCGAGCTGCGGCCGGCCATTGATGGCGTCCTGCGCGACTGCAATTTCATTTTGGGCGAACCCGTGGCGGCCTTTGAACGGGACTTTGCCGCCTTCAGCGAATGCGCCCATGGCATTGGGGTGGCCTCGGGTCTGGATGCCATCAAGCTGATCCTGCGCGGGCTCGGGCTGGGGCCGGGCGACGAAGTGATCACCGCGGCCAATACGTTCATCGCCACGGTGTTGGGCATCTCGGCCGTGGGGGCCACGCCGGTGCTGGTGGACATCGAGCCGGACACCTACAATCTCGACCCCGCGCAAGTCGCCGCCGCCCTGACACCCCGCACCCGCGCCATCATGCCCGTGCATCTGTACGGCCATCCGGCCTCCATGGCGCCGCTGCTCGAACTGGCCGAGCGCCACCAACTGCACGTGATCGAGGATGCCGCCCAGGCCCACGGCGCCCGCTACCGCGGCCGCCGCTGCGGCGCCCTCGGCCACGCCGCCGCCTTCAGCTTCTATCCCGGCAAGAACCTCGGCGCCTATGGCGACGGCGGCGCGGTGACCACCTCCGATGCCGCCCTGGCCGAGCACATCGCCCTCCTGCGGAATTACGGCTCGCGCGTCAAATACCACCACGCGGTCCAAGGCGAAAACAGCCGCCTGGACACCATTCAGGCCGCCATCTTGCACGTGAAACTACAGCATCTCGAAGCCGCCAACGCCCGGCGCCGCCAACACGCGGCCCACTACTGCCAGGCCCTGGCCGACGTGCCGGATATCGTCCTGCCCCAGATCCGGCCGGATGTCGAACCGGTATTCCACCTGTTCGTGGTGCGCACCCCCCGCCGCGCCGAATGTATCGAGTTCCTCGCCGCCCACGGCATTGCCGCCCTGATTCATTACCCGCTGCCCATTCACCTCCAACCGGCCTATGCCGCCGCCGGCTGGCAACGCGGCCAATTCCCCCGGACCGAACAGTACGCGGAAGAAATCCTGTCCCTGCCCATGTATCCCGAATTGACCGACGCCCAGGTGGCCCACGTCGCCGAAACCCTGCGCGCTTTCCATCAGCAGCCGAATTCCCATTGACAACGGGTGCGGTCCACGCTAGGTTCGGCTCGTTCAACAGGTACGCCAGCGTAGCTCAGTCGGCAGAGCGAGGCATTCGTAATGCCTAGGTCAACGGTTCGATCCCGTTCGCTGGCTCCACCTCCTGCCCCCGCTGGGCGCACACATTGCATTGGAGAAACAGAAGGTGTATCCGTCAATCTTTGTCGTGAGCTTTGTCGCGAGCTTTGTCGATTAGGTGTGGGCGGGTTGCGGTGGAAGGGAGCCGGGTAAGGGTATCCGAGCAAGGGTTGCGGTTAAGAGTGAAAATGCCCCCACACTCTCCCCCCCCCCGCAGGCAGGAATGCCTGCGCCACCTTCTTCTGACGTCCGGCGTCGGACGTCATTGCCGCGCACCCGCATTTCTTGGCGCGCACAACCGCTGCTTCTCTGTCCCCGTCTCTGGCTTACATCGGTGGTTTTCCCCTTCTGTGTCCCTCGTGCCCCCTCGTGCCCCCTCGTGCCCACCGATCACTGTCCACTGGCCACTGATCACTGCTGCTCTGCCGATGCCGCCTTGATTCCCGGTTGCGGAATTTGGGTTTGCGCGTATGATGTAACCCAGTCAGGGCCTGCGGGCCCATCACAAACGGAAGACAAGGGTGAAGCATGAGCGCCGAGAACTCGAACATACCGCCGGGCGAATGGGCTGAGGAGCGCCGCGAATGGCTGCAATCACTGGATGAAGTGCTGGACCGGGCCGGACCCGACGGCGTCCGTGAATTGCTGCGCGAGCTGGCCGTGCGCGCCCAATCGCGGGGCGTCAAGACCCCGTTCACGGCCAACACGCCGTATATCAACACGATTCCCGTCGCCGAGCAGCCCGTCTATCCCGGCAACCGCCAGCTCGAACGGCGCATCAAGAGCATCATCCGTTGGAATGCCATGGCCATGGTGGTCCGGGCCAACCGTGAAGAGGAGGGCATCGGCGGGCATATCTCGACCTATGCCTCCGCCGCCACACTCTATGAAGTCGCGTTCAATCATTTCTTCCATGGGGCCACCGACAGTCATCCCGGCGACCTGGTCTTCTTCCAGGGCCACGCCTCGCCCGGCATCTACGCCCGCGCCTTCCTCGAAGGCCGCCTGTCCCTCGAACAAATTGATAACTTCCGCCACGAACTCCACGGCGCCCCCGGCCTGTCTTCCTATCCCCACCCCTGGCTCATGCCCGCCTTCTGGCAGTTCCCGACCGTCTCCATGGGCCTGGGACCCATTTGCGCCATTTACCAGGCGCGCTTCATCAAGTATCTCGAGGACCGCGGGCTGCGCCCCACCAACGGCCAGAAGGTCTGGGCCTTTCTCGGCGACGGCGAAACCGATGAACCGGAAACCCTGGGCGCCATCAGCCTGGCCGCCCGCGAGAAACTCGACAACCTGATCTTCGTGATCAACTGCAATTTGCAGCGGCTGGACGGTCCCGTGCGCGGCAACGGCAAGATCATTCAGGAACTCGAAGCCAACTTCCGCGGGGCGGGGTGGAACGTGCTCAAGGTAATCTGGGGGAACGAGTGGGATGCCCTGCTGGCCAATGACCGTGAGGGCGTGCTGGTCAAGCGCATGGGCGAAGTGGTGGACGGTCAGTACCAGAAATACGTGGTCGAGTCCGGCGGGTACATCCGCAGGGATTTTTTCGGCACGGATCCGCGCCTGCTGGAATTGGTCAAGGGCTACAGCGACGAGCAATTGCAGGCTTTGCGGCGGGGCGGGCACGACCCGGAGAAGGTTTTCGCCGCCTACCACGCGGCGGTGACGAACCAGGGCTCCCCCACGGTGATCCTGGCCAAGACGATCAAGGGCTACGGCATGGGCGAGGGCGGCGAGGGGCGCAACATCACTCATCAGCAGAAGAAGCTCAACGAGGAGGAACTGCGGGCGTTCCGGACCCGGTTTGGCATTCCCGTTTCGGATGCCGAGCTGGCCCAGGTTCCCTTCTACCGGCCGGCGGCGGACAGCCCGGAAATGGCCTACCTGCAGGAGCGCCGCGCAACCCTGGGCGGGTTCCTGCCCGCGCGGGCGGTCCGCGCCCCGGCCCTGCGCGTTCCGGCCCCCGAAACATACGCCGAGTTCCATCAAGGCACGGAGGGGCATCCGGTTTCGACCACCATGGCCTTCGTCCGCATGCTCTCGAAGCTGCTTAAGGACCAAGAAATCGGACGGTTCATCGTGCCGATCGTGCCGGATGAGGCCCGCACCTTCGGGATGGAAGCTCTGTTCCGGCAGTGTGGTATCTATGCGCATCCCGGCCAGCTCTATGAACCGGTGGACAGGGAAAACCTGCTGTACTACAAGGAAATTGTGGACGGCCAAATCCTCGAGGAGGGCATTAACGAGGCAGGATCCCTGGCCTCGTTCATCGCGGCCGGCACGGCCCATGCCAACCATGGCGTCAACACGATCCCCTTCTTTATCTATTACTCGATGTTCGGTTTCCAACGCGTGGGCGACCTGGTCTGGGCCGCCGCCGACAGCCGCGCCAAGGGCTTTCTGATCGGCGGGACGGCCGGCCGCACCACCCTGGCCGGCGAAGGGCTCCAGCATCAGGATGGCCACAGCCACGTCCTGGCCCTGCCCGTCCCCAACCTCATGGCCTATGATCCTGCCTTCGCCTACGAAATCGCGGTGATCATCGAAGACGGCATCCGGCGCATGTACCAGGAAGGCGAAGAAGTCTTCTACTACCTGACCGTCATGAACGAGAATTATCCCCAGCCGCCCATGCCCCCGCAGGCGCGCGACGGCATTCTGCGCGGTCTGTACCGCTTCCAGGCCGCGCCGGACAACGCTGAACCCGCCGTGCGCCTGCTGGGCAGCGGCGCCATCATGAACGAAGTGCTGAAAGCCCGCGAGATGCTCGCGAAGGATTTTGACGTCGCCGCCGAGGCGTGGTCGGTCACCAGCTACAAGGAATTGCACCGCGATGCGGTGGCCTGCGACCGCTGGAACATGCTGCACCCGGCCGACCCGCCCCGCGTGTCCCATGTGAGCCAGTGCCTGGCCGGGACCACGCCGGTGGTCGCCGCCAGCGATTACATGCGCGCCCTGCCGGACATGCTGGCCCGCTGGCTGCCGCGATCCCTGCTGACCCTGGGAACCGACGGCTTCGGCCGCAGCGACGGACGCGAGGCCCTGCGGGATTTCTTTGAAGTAGACGCGCGCCACGTCGCCCTGGGCGCCCTGGCCGTGCTGGCGCGCGCGGGAACCGTTTCGGGCGAACTCGTCGCGCGGGCCCTGAAACAATACGACATCAACCCGGAGAGGGTGGATCCGTGGCGCTGTTGAAGGCCGCGGGGCTGAACGCTCCGGACCATTCATGGATTGACGGCGCCGGGGGTGCCCCGCGCGCCGGATGACTACGCTGGAAGGACTGACGATGCAACTGAAACTACCGGAACTGGGCGAGAATATCGAGTCGGGGAAGGTCACGCAAGTGCTGGTGACTGTGGGCGACCACGTCACCCGCGATCAGCCCCTGCTCGAGGTCGAAAGCGGCAAGGCCACCCTCGAAATCCCGGCCGAACAGGACGGCACCGTCAAGTCCCTGGCCGTCGAGGTCGGCAGCGAGGTGACCGTGGGCCAGGTCCTGCTCGAAATCGAAACCGGCGCGCCGCCCGCCGCCGCGCCTCCAAAAGAGGAACCGCCCCCCGCCGCGCCGACGCCGGACGCCAAACCCGATCGCCCCGAAACCCCGCCAAAGAAAGCACCCGAACCCGAACCCGCCAGAGCCGCTCCCGAAACGCCCCCAGCGCACGACGGCAAAGTGGTCGTCCCGGCCGCCCCCTCGGTCCGGCGCTTTGCCCGGGAACTCGGCGTGGATATCAACCAAGTGACCGGCAGCGGATCCCATGGCCGCGTCTCCCAGGATGACGTCAAACGCCACGTCAAGTCCCGGAACCAGACCGCGCCCGACCGCCCGGGATCCGGTCCCATCGGTTTCACGCCCCCGCCCCTGCCCGACTTCTCCAAATGGGGCGCCGTCGAACGCGAGCCGCTGACCACCATCCGCCAGAAAACCGCCGAGCACATGGCGCGCTGCTGGGCCATGATCCCCCATGTGACCCAGTTCGATACCGCCGATATCACCGAACTCGATGCCCTGCGCCGGAAATTCGCCCCCAAGGCCGAAAAAATGGGCGGCAAGCTGACCATGACGGCCATGCTCCTCAAAATCACGGCCGCCGCCCTCAAGGTGTTCCCCAAGTTTAACGCCTCGCTGGACGTCGCCGAGCAGCGCCTGATCCTGAAGAAATACATTCACCTGGGCCTAGCCGTGGACTCCGAACGCGGGCTGCTCGTGCCGGTGATTCGCGATGCCGACCAGAAGAACATGCTCCAACTGGCCGTGGAAATCAGCGCCCTGGCCGCCCAGGTGCGCATGGGCAAGCTGGCGCCCGAAACCCTCGAGGGCGGCACCTTCACGGTGACCAATCTCGGCGGCATCGGCGGCAGCTTCTTCACCCCCATTGTCAACTGGCCGCAGGTCGCGATCCTCGGCGTGGGCCGCGCCGCCCAAACCCCGGCCCTGCCCGCGGACACGGGGGCGACGCGCCTGACCCTGCCCCTGTCCCTCTCCTACGACCACCGCGTCATTGACGGCGCCGATGGCGCCCGCTTCCTGCGCTGGATCGTCGAGGCCATCGAGGAACCGCTGCTGCTCTCCCTCGAGGGCTGACGCGCATGCCCCGCCCGGCGAACGAACCCCGCGTGGCTCTGGTCTCCCTCCAGCGGGATACCCAACGCGCCCCGCCCATCGGCCTGGTCTATCTGGCAACCTATCTGCGCGAGCGGGCCGGCCTGCCCGGCGCCAATCTGAAAATCATCGAGAGCTACTTCGACCAGGACATGGCCGCCACCCTGCGCGCCTTCCAGCCAGACCTGATCGGCTTTACCGCCATGTCCGTCAGCTACGGCGATACCATTCGCTTCGCGCGCCGGATTCGGCCCGAAATGCCCATCCCGTTCCTCATCGGCGGCGTGCATATCTCCACCCTGCCCGAGTCCCTTGATCCGGTTTTTGACGCCGGGATCCTAGGCGAGGGCGAAGCCACCCTGGCCGAGTTGCTGGACGCCTGGCGCGCCCACGGCGGCCTCCCGCCCGAGGTCTTGCAACAGATTCAGTCGGTCGTCTATCGCCCCGCGCCGGACGCCGCGCCGGTCACCACACCCCGGCGCGACCCCATCAAGCCCCTGGATGACCTGCCCTTCCCCGATTTCTCCCTCGTCCATCCCGGCTTTTTCGCCCCCGAAGAAATTCCCGCCGCCGCGGACATCGGCGTCCGGGCCTATGTGCTTTCCTCCCGCGGCTGCCCCTACCGCTGCACCTTTTGCTCGACCGCCCGCTTCTGGGGCAAAATGCGCTACCATTCGCCGGATTATACCGCGCGCCTGACCAAGCACCTCGTCGAGCAGTTGGGCGCGGACTACCTGTGGACGCTGGATGATCTGTTCACCGTGAGCCCCAAGCGCGTGCGCGAAATCCGCGAGGCCCTCGAACGGCACGGGGTCTACGACCGGATCAAGGGCACGGTGTGCACCGTGCGGGCCAATCATATGAGCGACGCGCTCTGCGAGGAACTCAAGCGCATCAAAGTGACGTTCGTCAACTTCGGCTTCGAGTCTGGCGCCGAACGCATCTTGCAAGAGCTAAAGGCCGGCTCGGTGTCTGTAGCGCAGAACCGGCATGCCATCGAATTGTGCGCCCGGCACGGCATCCGGGTCTACGGCAGCCTGATGTACGGCTCACCCGGCGAAACCCTCGCCGACATGCGCCAAACCAACGCCTTCATTGATTTCGCCATCGCCCACGGCGCGCGCAACATCTGGAGCTTCGTGGCCGCCCCCTACCCCGGTACCCCCTTCTGGGATATCGCCCGCCAACGCGGTAAGGTCAGCAACCAGATGGACTGGCGCCGCCTCGACTGCCACCGGCCCGAAGACGCCCTGCTGCTCGATGACCACATCGACCGCGCCGAATTCGCCCGCGTCTTCCACGCGGGCCGCCGCAAACTCCGCCGCCTCAAAATCCGCCTGATCGGCGACTTCCTCCGCCGCAACCCCCGCCTCTTCCTCCAATTGCTCGCCCGCGAACCCGGCCACTACCTGCGCAGTGCCCTGACCTGGATCACCCGCCAATAGGAGTCGTCTGCCATCCGTGGTCCAGTCTGAATTCGATGCCAGGGGATAGGCGGTAGGTGATAGGCGCCAGGCTTTAGGATCGGATGTCCCCGCGCCTCTGCGCGAGAATTCCCATTCTGAATTCGACGTTCGACGTTCCGATGTTCAACGTTCTCTCCGTGAGAAGATCATTCCATTCCCGACATGGTGCGCGACAAGGTGCGCGACAAAGATGAGGAGGCGCTGCTTCTGTGTCCCTCGTGCCCACTGATCACTGTCCACTGGCAACTGATCACTGCTTCCCCGTGCCTTCGTGAGAAATTCACTCTGTCCCCACGCTCTCCCCAGCGCGTCAAACGCCAACTCTGCCGTAATCTAGGTCGGTGGCAAAAATGTTGTCGCGGGTGAATAGCTGGTTTGGGTTTTGCGTCGGTATCGGCAAAGGAGGAGCCGATTATGACGCGGAAAACAGTGCTTGTGGTGTTGGGGTTGACGGTGGGAGTGGTGTTTTGCCGGGTATGGAGCCTGCTGTCCTTGGGCTGGGTTTTGGCGGGAGTGACGATTTTGGTGGTAGTCTCGGCGGGCTGGGGCCGATTCGGCTGGCGGGGATGGCTGGCGCATGTGTTGATTTTTACGCTGGCGGTGGCGCTGGGGTGGTGGCGGGCGGACCGGCATTGCGCGGCGCTGGAATCGGGAGCGCTCGCGTTACGGCTGGTGGGCGAGGGTAAATTCCGGGCGGACTTGCGTGGGGTTGTGGAAGCCGAGCCGGTCGCGCTTTCGGACCTGGCGCTGCACGTGCCGCTGCGGGCAACGGAAATGCGCCTGCCGCGGGGCGACTGGGCGCCGATTGCTCCCGAGGGCGTCCGCCTGGTGCTGATTGCCCGGCGCAACGAGCGCCAATGTTCGTTTGCGGAGCGCCTGCCGGACCTGTTGCGCTCGGACATTCTGGGCGATCAGATCGAAGTGCGGGGAGCGACGATTCAACCGCAGCGGGGGTTTGCGGATCGTGCGCCGGCGCGGCCCTGGAGCGCCGTGGCGGTCTTGGCCCACTGGACCGGCGCGCGCCATCGTGCGGCGGGCCCGGGCAATCGCTGGCTCGAAACGGCGGTGAAGGCCCGGCGCGTTCTGGCGGCCGCCTTCGAGCGCGCGTTGAATCCACTGGCGAACGGCCTGGCGCGGGGCATGGTCTTGGGGCTGCGGGCCGATGCGTATCGCGCGGATTTCCGGGGGCTGCCCATGCGGGATGTCTTTGCCCAGGCGGGAATCGGGCATTTGCTGGCGGTGTCGGGCTTGCATGTCAGCCTGATTGCGGCGGGGCTGTGCGCGGCGCTGACGCGGCTGCGTTGTCCGCGCCGGATCACTGCGCCGCTGGCCGTGGCGGGCATCGGTTTCTATGTCTTGATGGTCGGCATGCCGGCCTGCACGGTGCGCGCGGGCATCATGAACGCCCTGGGCGTCCTGGCCTGGGCCTTCAGCCCTGTCCGGGACCGGCGCATTCTGGTGCTGGGACTGTGCGGCGCGGCCGCGTTCATCCTGGCGGCCGACCCCGGCCAGCTCTTCGAGGTCGGATTCCAGATCAGCTTCCTTTCGGTGCTGTCCCTGGTGAGCATCGCGCCGTTGGCCGACGCGAGCCTGACTCGGCTGGGCTGGCGGCGCGGGCGAGCCGTGCGGATGCTGGTTGCCGCTCAGCTCGCGCTGCTGCTGGGCGTGCTCCTGCCGATCTCGCCGTACTACTTCGGGCACTTTTCATGCGCGGGGCTCCTGGTCAATCTGGTGGCGATTCCACTGGCGGGGATTTTGCTGCCGTTCTCGCTGGGGCTGGCCGTGCTGGGGCTGTTGCCGGGTCCGGGCGTCTGGCTGGCGGGACTGTTGGGGCATCCGCTGGGGTTGCTATACCGCCTGCTGGCGGAAGTCGCCTGGGCGGGCGCCGTGACGCTGCCCTATCCCGCCTTGCCCAGGCCGCCACTCTGGGCAATGGCCCTGTACTATGCCGCCCTCATCGCCTTCGTCATTCGTTGGCAGCGCCGCCAGGCGGCCCGCGGCGCGGCCGAATCCCTGAACAACGAACCCACCAACCAGGAGGCGCAACCATGCTGAGCCAGCCGACCCTGCCTGCAAACCCCGAAGAACCGTTGCTCTGCCCCCCCTCCCGCGCGCCGCCCGTGGTCGGGGCCGGCTGGCGCCACCGCAAGAACGGCGCCAGTCAGCTCTACCGCTGCAACGGGTGTGGCCGCCGGTTTTCCCCGGCCGGGGCCGGTCGGCTGCGCACACCGCCCGCGGCAATTCTCGAAGCGCTCTGCCTGCCTTGCCAGGGCCAGACCTTTCCGGAGATCCTGCTGGCTCTGCGGCGTCGGCACCGGGTC
>JAIPIQ010000058.1 GCA_021734645.1 Fidelibacterota bacterium
ACCGTGACAGCAACACCAACCGCGCCTGGGGGCTGGACGGCTGGGCCAGCCGGACCGGCCAGGGGGCCTACTACGACTGGGCGACGGCCAACTCCCTGCTGCTCGATACCCTGACCAACATGACCCAGGTCGGCGGCGCCGACCTGCCGCCCGAAGGCATCCAGAAAATTGACCGCACGACCGTGCCGGAACTGCAAGAGATCGCTGGGGGCCTGGCGGCGGTGCAGCGGCAGCTCGACAACGCAGACGGCGGGCTGAACCCGCTGGGGCTGGGCCCGGGGGTGGTGCCCTTCGACATCAGCCCGACTGAAATTGACGAAGGCCGGACCCACTTCGAACAGATCTACGACCGGGCGCTGCAGGCACTGTACAACGCCTGCGTCGCGTTTGACTACGCGCGTAACATCACGCTCAAGATGCGCGATCAGTTCGATTCGGTCTACGACCTGCGGGAGCAGCTCGCCGAAAACGAAATCGAGTTCCACAACCGGTTGATCGGGCTCTACGGGTATCCGTATCCGGATGACGTCGGGCCCACGGGGACGTACCCGCAGGACTATGCCGGCCCGGATCTCGTCAACTGGCGGATTCTCAACCTGGAGGACCTGGTCCACAACGCGCCGACGGGCCAGCCCATGTCGGTCAAATTGTACAATTATGTCTTCACCGTCGGGAATAAATTCGACAAATCGAACTATACGGACTACACCAACCTGCCCAGTTCATATAACCTGGCCTCCAACATTGTGGGCACCACGACCGTGTACGTCAGCGACAGTGGCCTGCAAGTGAAACCACCGACCTGGACCGGCCGCCGCCCCGCGCAGGGCGAGCTGCAACTGGCGCTGTCGGAGGTCGTCCGGAACTGGTACTCGCTCGAGGCCCGGATTGCCGACTACAACCAGACGATGTTCGAATTGGAGGTGGAACTGCTGCACCGCCAGGCGGACTACGACCGCTATCCGACCCAATGGTCCAATGTGGTACAGAACGTGGACCGGACACGTTCAACGGCCAACATCATCGCCGGCCTGAAAATTACCAGAACTTCAGTGGAGGCCTTGGCGGAACTGGTGGCGTCAATCGCTTCCGTGGCTAGCGCAGGTATACCCGACGAAGTGGAAGGAACGCTGGGTGTGTTTGCGGTTGAAAGACTGAGCGATGCGGCTTTGAGGTTGGTTGATTATGCGCGGGTCGTTCAGTTCGCCACAGCCAAGCTGGGCGGAATCGTGATTTACAACCGGGAGCGGCAGCAGGCGCGCTGGGACGCGGATCTGGAGAAGCTGCTGGCCGACAACGAGTACCAGGACATCCTGCACTGGGGGACGCTGGAGACCCAGGCCAAGCTGAAGGCGCAGTTTGTCAAGCAGGCGGAGGTGCTGGAGCAGGTGCAGGCGCTGGCGCAGCAGGTCCAGCAGGTCAAAAAACTCCTGGCCGAGGGCCAGTTGCTGTTGGTGCAGCGCCAGCAGGTGCGCGCGCGCGCCGGGCAGCGCATTCAGATGAACCGCTACCAGGATCTGTCGTTCCGCATCTTCCGCGACGACGCCCTGCGGCGCTACCAGGACACTTTCGACCTGGCCGCGCGCTATGTCTATCTGGCCGCCAAGGCCTACGATTACGAAACGGGATTGCTCAGCACCGACACGCAGCTCACGCCGGGCAGCCGCTTCCTCGATGACATCGTGAAGGCCCGCCTGCCCGGCCGCTTCTACGTCTGGCTGGGTGAGCCGGAGACCGGAATTGACGAGGGCGAACCCGGCCTGGCCGACGTCATGGCCCGGATGAAGGCCGACTGGAATGTCGTCAAGGGCCGCTTCGGCTTTAACAACCCGGACACGGAGACCAGCCGGTTCTCGTTGCGCTCCGAGCATTTTCGTATTTCGCCCCTGTCTTCCAGCGACGGGACCTGGGCGCAGGTGCTCGAGAACTGCAAAGTGGACGACCTGCGCGCGCTGCCCGAGTTCGTGCGGCACTGCATCCCGTTTGCCTCGACCACCAACGCCGAGCCGGCCATCGTCATCCCCTTCTCGACCATGGTCGTGGCCGGCAAGAACTACTTCGGCCATGATCTGGCCGGCGGGGACAATGCCTACGATCCGACCCACCAGGCCACGAAAATCCGCTCGGCCGGCGTCTGGTTCACGGGCTATAACATCACGTTCAACACCAACGAATTCGGCGGCGGCCTGGCCAACCAACCGCGGGTGTACCTCGTGCCGGCCGGCCAGGACGTGATGCGCTCACCCACCCGCGCCGGCCTCGAAACACGCAACTGGCAGATTCTGGACCAGGCCCTGCCCCTGCCCTACGACGTGGGCGGCATGGACATTGACCATCCCGACTACCTGCCCATCGTCCACTCACTGACCGAGCCCCTCGCCCAAGTGCGCCGCTTCGCCTCCCTGCGCGCCTACCACGACCGCGGCCAGTTCATCGAGGACGAAACCCACAACAACGGCCGCCTGATCGGCCGCTCGGTCTGGAACACCCGCTGGCTCCTGATCATTCCCGGCCGCACCCTGCTCTCCGATCCCGACCTGGCCCTCGAACGCTTCATCCACGGCGATGGCTCCGGCAACGGTATCAAGGACATCAAAATCTTCTTCCAAACCTACTCGATTGCGGGAGAGTGAAGAGCACAAAAATGAAAATGCGAATTTGTCTCTGCACAGTATCGTTGATCGTTTGTCACTTGGCGTTGGCCGGGATGCCGCAGCCCATGGTGGTCTATTACGGGCAGGCCAAGGACGGCTTTGGCTGGCCCTACCGCCGGGACGCGGACGTCATCCTGCTGCACGGCACCAACGAAATCGCCCGCCACACCATCGCCGGCAGCCTCGCGCCCGGCGTCAATTTCGCGCTCGATGTTCCGCTCGATGACGGCCGCGATGCCACTGCCTACGCCCGCAACGCCCTGCGCACCGGCGAAATCGTCTCGATCATCGTCCAGGATACGTATGGGCAGCAGACCATCATGGAGAGCAATGCGGTCCCGGCCGTCGCCGGGCCCGGCGACTTCATCCTGATCAACGTCACCGCGGGCACGGATACCGTCGGCGACGGCCTCCCCGACGCCTGGAAACTCGAGCTGATCGCCATGTCCGGCGGCGCCTTGACCAGTCTCTGGTGCGTGGTGGGTTCGGATGACTTCGACCAGGACGGCCAGTCCAACGAGGAGGAGTATCGCGCTGGCACCTTCGCCTGGCTCGATTATGATTTCTTCTATGTCGAGCAGCTCGCGCCCGCCGCCGACGACCGGCTGCGCCTGACATTCCTCAGCGTGCCCGGCAAAGTCTATCGCATCTTCGCGGCCCCGCTGGCCCTCGAGGGATCCGCTTTCGCCTGGTCCGACTGCGAATATGCCCTGACGGAGACCGGCCCGCTGGGGACCGGGCCCGCCGAGGGGGACGGAGACTGGCTGTCCTTTTACGTGCCTCTTTCGCCCGCGAACCGCGTGCTGCGCCTGACGGTCGAATAGGAGGCCGACGATGACCAGGAATGCACAGATTCGGGTAATGCGGCGGGTGGGTGGCCTCTGTCTGGCGTTGCTGGTTTATCCGCTGGCGTTTGCCGCCGCCGATCTGGTCGCCGCGGACAACGCCGATAACGATCCGTATCCCGAGGGCTGGAATCCGGGCGATAATGGCGGCTATGGATTCACCGAGTGGGTCATCCTCGATGAAGGTTCACCCGGCTCGATGTATACCACCGCGTCCATTGACAACGATACCTGGTCCTGGGGCCTCGCAGGGACCTATGCCGTCGGCCGCGGTCTGTCCAACACCATGAGCCGCGGCGCCTGGACTTTTCTGGCCGCACACGGCGATAACCTGGCCGATTTCTCCGGCTTCAATCTGCGGTCCGCCACCGAGGTGGGCAACGGCTTCGCGGATACCGAGCTGATCCGCTTCGGCCTGCGACCGGAGGATCCCACCGGCGCCTACGTCTCAACCAATGCCGGGGCAGACTATGTTTTCTTGGATTGTGGCTGGCTCGACGGCACGGGCGCCCTGATCGAGTATCGCATCTCCTGGGATCAAACCGGCCTCTGGACCCTGCGAATCAACAATCTCGATGAGGAAATCACGGAAACCTTTTCGGGGGCGCTCGGCGGGGACGGACCAGTCGCCATGCTCGGCGCGGGGGTCTTCGGCGCAACGATTGACGAGCAGATGACCTTTGATGACCTCCGGGTCACCCCGGAACCGGCCACACTTCTCATGTGGCTGTTCGGCGCCAGCCTGATGGCCCTCACCCGGCGCCGCGGCCGTTTGCCGGTGTAGAAACCTGTCGAATGGCATCGCTGTATTGTGCGGCTGGTGGTGGGGGAAGGATTCGAACCTTCGAAGGAATGATCCAACAGATTTACAGTCTGCCCATTCCTGGCTAATTACATGGTGTTGTTGCATCCTGTGCTATTTTTGTGTTGACTTTCTGCGGCCCTAGGCTATCTGTTGCGAAGATACTAGAAACTAAGGCAAGACAAGCGCAAATCACGGGAACAGACTGGAGGCCCTCGCAAATGACAACAAAAGGCGGATTATACAAGCGCGGCGAAACGTACTGGGCGCGCTGGACGGCGGCGGGGAAGACCTACCGGGTCAGCACCGGCGAGGCCACTGCCCGCGCCGCCAAGGTCAAGCTCAAGGAACTGGTCGCACCCTTCGCCCTCGCCAGCGAGGCCGCGACGATTCAGGCCCTGGCCCACCGCGCCGGCGAGGTAGCCGACGATGGCGCCGCCCTCTCTGTCGCGGAGATTGGGCTGGTCTGGGGATGGTTCACCTCGACCACCAGCAGGAAGTTGCCGCGGGCGACCACGTTGAAGCAATACTCGTTTCAGTGGCAACGATTCGTTGCCTGGCTCGAATCGAACCACCCGAACGTGGACCGGATGGAGCGCGTCACTCGCGCCGTCGCGGATGAGTTTATCATCCTGCAAAGGCGCACGCGGTCGGCCAACACCGCGAACAAATACCTGCGGTTTCTCAGCATGGTCTGGGCCACCATGATTAAGGACAAGCGGACGAAGGCAATCAACCATTGGCACGAAATCGAAGCCGTTGACGAAGAGCCTAACGCGCACCGCGATTTGACCGTCGCGGAACTGAAAGCCGTATGCAGCGCGGCTACGGCCGACATGCGCAATCTGCTGGTGGTCGGAATCTATTCGGGACTGCGCCTGTCCGACGCGGCCACACTGCGGTGGGCCGAGTGCGACATGGACCTCCGCCACGCCGCCGGCCAGGGGTTCATAATCCGCGTCCCGTCCAAAAGCCGCAAACGGAAAAGGGCTGTCCGTATCCCGATGCACCCGGACCTGTGGCGGACCCTGTCAGATCTTCCGCGTTCAAGCGAATACGTTCTGCCTAATGTCGCGGCGGCCTACGCGAAGCACCCGTCGCACGCAACGGACGCCATCCAGCGCCACTTCATGGAGTGCGGCATTGACGTACACGCGCCGGGCACCGGAAGCCGAATTGTGCGAGACGACGCCGGTCGCCCTGTGCGAGACGAAAAAACAGGCCGCGTGAAACTGGAGGTCACCGGCAAGCGCGCTGTGGTAGAGGTGGGCTATCACTCACTGCGCCACGCCTTTGTTTCCATGCTGCGCTCCCGCGACGCGGCTCAGGCTTCCGTTTCCGCCATAGTGGGCCACGCCTCGCCCGCAATGACGCGGCACTACACCAACGTCGGCGATGCCGGACCCGCCGCCGCGATCAAGCTCCTGCCCTCTATGCTGGGCGACGAACGGCCCGACGAACCCGCCCAGATTGGCCCAGGTGACGCAACCGGCCCCCAGGCCGACCCAACCCCCGCCGAAAAGGCCTTGGCGCTCCTGAACGGCATGACGGCCCAAAACTGGCGCAAGGTCCGCGATGAGGCTATCGCCGTTCTCAATCCACACTAACGCCCATATATGATCTAATAGTCTAGTTACTGCGCCTATGGCAATCTGTTTTCATCCAGTTTGGTTACGAACGCCATGACGTCCTCATCGGCTTTCAGATTACAAAACGCGTGTGCCGAGGATTTCAGCGCTGCCTCAAGGGCTTTGGCCATGTGGGATGCTTCTGCCTCTGAATCCTCACGTCGGTTTGCCAGTTTGGCAAGCCTGACGTGTGCAGCCAACTCGTGAAGGCGAAGCTCTGCATCATGCGGATAGCCAATCTCGCCCAATTCGTGAACCACGGCCAAATGGTTGCTGAGTGCCCATTCGGCGACAGGAGGCGATTCGTCAAAATAGGCTTGCCAGGCATGCTGCGCCGACTCGTGCAACTCGCCAGTCGTGAGGAGGAGCAATGTGCTTGCCGTGAGGCGAGTCGTGTAGAGAACACCCACGCCGCCGCCAACGAGGACGCCAAGCACGAATGCGATAAGAGCCGCTGTGATCGTTCTCTTTTTCATCTTCAAACCTAACGTTAGCGCTTTGGGTAGGCGCGTCCTAGCGACGTACCCAGGAGCGCGTGGTTCGGTCATATCCAGCCCCACATGGATGTTTTGAAATCGTCCACTTCATTTGAGACTGAGTCCGCACGCTCACATAGTTCAACCACTTTTATGAGGAGCATGTCTTCGTTGTTCGCCGTTTTTTCTCTCTTGCGTCGGGCTCCTTCCTTAATGAAGTTGCTTGAATCCGCATCAGGGAGGTACCAGCGCGAGTGAACCACATCGTTTCGCCCCTTTGCCACTTCCCGCAATCGATCAATTAGACCGGTAAACTCACGCGCATCATCCTCGTCCATGTCAATGTATTCGAAAACAAGCCTTCTCAGAAGGTCTATGGCCTTTGAGAAAGGCAGTGACTCGACTACTATCTCTCCGATTGCAGGATTGTCCTCATTGATCAGTAGAACAAGTATTTCAGACAACCGCGTTTCGATGTCGGCGAATGTTGCACATAGATATCCGATGTTTTTGTGAAGAGACTCGTATAGAACCGCCGCTTTTTCAACTTTGTGCATTGAGTGTGGTCCTTCAATCCTGACCGAACGTGAAAGCTCACTTTCGGTGCGCATAAAGATCGCCTTCATAATCAGGCGTTGTGTACAGTAAAGCGGAGTGTTTGTTCGACTCTGGCTCTGTGTTCATGCCCGGTTCACAACACTGCTGCACTTTGTGCATTTCCAGACTTTGCTTCTCTTTCCCCCCATGAACAAAGCCCCAATGCAGATGATCGGCCCAATGATCCATCCGATAACCGGGATCGCAACGGCGATCACGATGCCTACGCAGAAGACAATGAGCGCGACCACAATTCCGGCACAATTCCCACTGCTCACAACGGTCTTCTTCATGGCACCACCGCACTGCTGACAGGCGGGGATGCCGGCTGTCTGTTTCTTCTGGGGCGGCACTGCCGTTGGCGGGGGCGCTGAGGGCACATTCAGTTTCTGACCATCGAGAAACTCGCCACAGTGTTTGCATTTGATCGCGGACGCGAGGATGCTTTCACCGCAGAAAGGGCAGTTCCTGTTCTTGTTCTGCGGTAGAGGGGGCGGCGGCAGTTTGGGTTCCGGTCTGGCGGGCGGACGCTCCGGGACCGTGGCTTCTGGATCGGGGAGTTGAATTGACTTATTGCACGAAGGACACTCGATAGTCTGCCCAAGCATCTCTTCGGGCGCTTCGAGCGACTGCTGACAGTGTGGGCAGTTGAATTGGTAGTCCGCCATTGTCTTCTCCTCTCCTCTCAACAGAATTATTCTAGCGCTGCACGACCGAAAGACCGGTCTTGTGGTCGGATTCGGCGCGCATAGCGGCTGTTTGCTCCTCTTGCATCAGCCTAATAGGCATCATCGGATTCATGTCGGACGGGATTTTGCCGAAACCGGCGGGGAAGTCAAGGGCGAAGTTTTCATGAACGGGGGCGCGAGGGTGCGCCGGGGTGGTTTGGGCAGACGGGTTACGTTGGCTCGTTACGGGGCCGGTTGTTTGGGTGCGGCGCGCGGGGCTATTCGGCGTGGTGGTCGGGACGGTGCCTACGAGCGAGGTTCCGAAACCAGGCGAGGAAATATTGCTGGGCGCTTTTGGTGGAAGCGCGCCGCGGTCGGGCTCGTATGGTAGCGCTGCACCTTTTGGGAGTGCTCAATCCCCATCGCCATAATTATCCTGCATGATGATGGTTGCGACTTTGACATCTTGGGTCTTGTCCAGGCCGAGCCACTTGCCGAGCAACTCGATCAACATCCGCTGCTCCTTGCGGTCGCCCCGGTCCTTCGCCTCACCGAGCAATCGCGTGATTTCAGCCGTCAGGGCTTCAGGATTCCACTCCTGAGCTTTGAGCGCCTGCCGCTTCAATTTTTCGATCATTGCGGAAATTTTGGGAGTGTGGAGCAGCGTGTGAGCCTGTCGCCCAATCGTCTTATCGCTGGCCTTTTCCGGCGCAAACGCCTGGCGATATGCCGCGGTTGCGTTGCCGCCATTGTTGATGTAAGCCCGACAATACAGCTCTTGCTTTAGCGTCAGTTTGTCCGTCTTGCGTCCTCGCTTGGCTGTCAATCTACTGCTCATAATCTCGCTGTTAGATGATTTTAATGGTGTAGTCAAGCCATAAAGAAGGTTTATAAATACTTTTCACTTAACGGGCGGCTCATCATCCGGCCAGATTGCCGCACTCGCCTCGATCTGACACCTGCCCCCCCCTCTGCCCGTCCCCGCCCCCTTTCGGGCCGTGTGGGCAATCCTCGGGTGGTTTCCGGCGAATGTGGGCGGCGCCCATAGCTGCACCGTCACTTCGACCTTGTACGTCGCCGCCTCGTCCCCTGACGCCCGCCACTCGGCGGCGATCTTGAGTTCTGTCCGGCCCGTGCGGATGGCTGTCGCAGTCAGCGCGGCTTCCTGGTCGAACGCCGGGAAGAAGCGCTTCACGAATGACGTTACCGATTCGTAGTCGGTGCCCTGGTTGTCGCGGTACGTCTGGGGGGTCGGGTCGTGGGTCATCACGACCGGCAAGAATGGGTGTTCGGCGGTCTTCATGGATTGGCCTTTGGGGTTGATCTGATGTTGGGTGGACACGGTGGACACGTCAGTTTCCTATAGTGTCCCCCTATAGGGTGACATAGTAACTCTTCTACACGGGGATCATAGAGAAGGACTGTGTCCACCGTGTCCAGTAGTAGTTTTTGGCGTAAAGATGCTGAAGTAGCTAAACGGTTTTCGTGATTTTGCTGTGTCCACCGTGTCCACCTTCCGACGAAACCGAAATAGCTAAACGGTTTTCCCGTTTTCGCTGTGTCCACCGTGTCCACCCTTGGCGCCTTCACGGGCGAAGCTCCGTTTTGATTTCTCCCTCGGGGGTCCGATAGATGACCCGCGCGCGCTCGGTCGAGTCGGAGAAACCCCACGCGATTCCCGACACCCGTGCATGCGATGATCCCGGCGGCCAGCGCCGTACCTGCGGGTCCGCTTTTGGCAGCAGGCCGGCTTTGGCAAGGTTGCGAATGAGCTGGATCGGGCGGCCCTTGTAATCCTGCCCCATGGCCTCGTTCAGGGCGGTCCGGCCCCATGAGTTTACCAGCTCCGTCCGTATGAAAACCGGCTGCTCGATCTCAGAATTGAGAGCGCGCCGAATCTGCGAGTCAAAGTGCTCGCTGATGGTCCGGGCCTGGTCAGCCTCGACGTTCGATTCGTCGCGCGCGGCGAATAGGTGGTTGAGGACCGATTCGTAGACGTCATCCGACCCGCAGCAGGGCTGCAGGACGGCCGTTTCCCACGCGGCGAATCTGGTCTTGGGCAGTGCGTCGAACGGCTCATGGGCCGAGAGCATGGATATGATGTCCGAAACGATCTCCAGCCGGTGGGCTTCGACATAGGCCAGAATCCGGGGCTTCCAACTTGCTCGACCGTCCGACTTCTCGGGCTTGCGAAGGTGGATGTAAAGCGATCTATCGGCGATGTCGGACCCCACGGTCGCGGTGTTGGCGGTGATGATGAACGTCAAGTTGTTGGGCCGGACTTCCTCCCCGTGTCCGTAGGGCGGTATCCCGCTGATGTCCCGCCGGGTGATAAGGTCTGCCAGCTCAGGGCTATGGAACTCCCCGCAGACGTTGTCTACGAGGAAGACTCGGGCCGCGCGCCCGGTAGCGCTCACACAGCGCTTGATGACCACGTCCATCCGGGTCGAAAGCTCCTGCTTGCTGGTCGAGATCGGCGCGGCGCCGTACAGGTGGGCGATCAGCTCCGCGAGGTTGGTCTTGCCGGATCCCTGACCGTCCCGGCTGTCGATGATCCAGGAGGGTCGGTCAATGCCGGGGATGTACCAGAGCGGCGCGCAGACCAGAGCCATGATGAGGACCCTGTCTTCCTCGGAGGCCGGCAGGAAGAAGTCCACGAACCCCCTGAGCCTGGAGAACTCCGGGCAGGGAGGGGGTATCCGGCCATGGGAGTAGTAGACATCGGGGCGCCTGGGCCAATCTGGCGTGTCTGAGATTGATTCGTACCGCGGGGCGGTGGCGATGACGGACTCGAAAAACTGCCTGGGGGTGACGGAGGCGTCCCCCCAGGTAAAGTCCGCGTTGTGCTTCGACTTCCGGCCGATCCACGAAAGCAGGGCATCGGCGCCCTCGATCCGATTGATTTCGCCCGTATCCCGGTCGTGGTCGAATAACCAGCAGGCCCCAATCTTCCGGGGGAAGCCCAGAAAGCGCTTGGATAGGTCCGCCAGCATGGCGGCATGGGTCCGGGGCTGTTTGTCGGTCTGGACGACCTTCTTGCCCCGCTTCTCGACCTCGACCTTGACGGGGAGGAAGTTGGCGAAGGGGATGGAGTTGGCCGTCTTGGCGGCCTTGAGGGCGGCCTCGCTGACCTCGATGCTGGCGGTGGCGGCGGTAACTGCGTGGTTCTGGACGGGCTCGGCCGCCGCGATCAGGGCCATCAGGTCCTCGGCGGTGTGCCCTTCGGCGGTCAGGTAGTCGTAAACGTCGCCCTTCTCGGCCGGCGAGGTCTGAACGATGCGGATTTCCGACGCCACGCCGGCCAGCGCGCCGGCAATCAACCGGGCGTGTTCTCGGCCCGGCCCGTCATTGTCCGGCAAGATCGCGCCCTGCTTGCACCGGAAGTACTCGGCGTACTCTTTGCGCCACTTCTTCGCCCCGCCGCAGCAGGTTGTCGCCGGGAGGCCCATCTCGATGAGAATGTCGGCCGCCTTCTCCCCCTCGACGATGATGAACCAGTCGGCGGAAACGATTCCGGCCAAGTTGTAAAGGATGGGCTCCGTGTCGCCCAGGCCCCAACCGCGCGGGGTGCCCTGGACGAACTCCTTGTGCTTTTCCGGGTGTTCGAGGCGCGACACGAAGTGGACGAGGTTGCCGTCGAGGTCGTGGTAGCCGTACCGCTTGACTTCCCGGTAGCCTTGACGAATCAGCGCGTCATAGCGGCTATCCTTTTCGGGCTGGGCGCCGGTCTCCATCTTGGGGGCGAGGTTGTATAGCTCGCCCAAATATTGCTGGGCTTGCTGCTTGTCGCCGTTGAATCGGAAGGCGGCCAGTTCGATGATGCCGCCGCCGACCTTCGCAACGTGGTCATACCACTTCTCGCGGTCAATGCTGACGTTCTCGGGGCCGTCTCCCCCGCGCCAGGCCGCGTTACACCGCCCGCCGTGGACGCGGGCGCCGTACAGGTCGCGGGCCAGCGTGGCGCAGTCGCCCGTGGCTTTGATTTCGTTGAATGAATAGAACTTCATGGAGTCTCCTATAATTTCTGAATGATTATTGGTTAGTGATCTTGTCTGCATATGGATTTCTTCTGCCGCCGCGATCATCATCCCCCTCCGATCGCGAATGAGACAAGCTGGGCCAGCAGCAGGGCGCGCAGGCTCCAAACCAGCATGTGGGCGGACAAGAGGGAAAGGCCAGCCGCCCCACGCGAGAAACACCCCTGCATCAACGCGGTGGGGCGGCGGCCAAAATTCGCGCAGGGGTGTTTCATGGTACGCATGATTAACCCTCCAACAACCGCTCAAGATCGGCCGGCCGGATGCCCACAGCGCGCTGGCGGCCGGGCAACTTTACGCCCGTGATGCCGGCGGCGGTGCAGCCGTTCCTTATCGTGCGGACGGAGACGCCAAGGCGACCGGCGGGTTCCTTCCACCGAATCAAGCGCTCACTGGATCTCTGTTCGTTTTTCCCTTGCAGCGCCCGCAGGCCCGCCGCACGGCACTCCGGGTCGGCACTCTTCCAGGCCGTCCATACTGACTCTAATGTAGCTTCCACAGTGCACCTCGTTCCGCGCCGCTGATTCGGCTGCGTTACGGGGCACCTTACGGCACCTGAGCCAGTGCGCGACGGGTCAATAAATGCAAATACGTGTCAGCTTTTGTACCGTCAGGAATACGAGCGAAGCAATTTCTGCACATGAGCTCTGCGGGCACTACCGTCGCCAAAGGCCTTCTCAATGGTCTTCTTTCGATATGCCCACCAATTAATGTCGCCGATTCGGCCGGACAAGCCGAGTATGTCAATGAGTTCTCCAAGGAATGTGGCAAACACGGAATCGTCCGAAGCGTCCAACTGCGAAAACCCAAGCTGAATAAAATGTACAGCGGCATCGTGGACGAATCGCACGCGCACTGTGGCGATAGCACCAGGCCCGCGTTGCCCCGGCGTACGCCCGCTCAACTGATCCAGTGACCGCTGGGCGGCCGTTTGCAAGGATCGCAGATCGGCCTTGAATCGCTTGATTGAAGTCGTGGTGGCCTGGCCTGGAACCCCAGGAAGGTTGTAGTTTTTGCACAGCATCAGGATCGCCTCGGGGGATAGCCCAGTTAAAGCTTTCTCCAACTTTCTCAATTGGCCACGATGCACCCTCAGAATCACCCTTTCCCGGTGCTCCGTTTCCTCCAATGCTTTACAAATATTGTCGCGCATACAGGCCAAGTCGGCTTCAATGTACTGCTGATACCAGCGCAGCGTTGGAGAGCCGTGTTTTTCCCAGAAGCCCCAAAGCCGTTGACGTTGCTCCTTGGACAGCGGTATCGTCTTCGGCGCCGGTGATTCTGTACGGGGCGCCCTTTCAGTCGGCATGTCGTATCCCTTTTTTCTTGCGAATTTGCGGGCTGTGGTTTGTTCGTTTTGCTCTGCTCTTCTTGATTTCACGGCAATCACGCAACACGCTCTCACAGGAAGAAATACGGAATTTCCACGGTACCACCTGATTGAATGAAACACCGATAAATCCGGCGACGAAAATATTCTTTGAGGAAAGGGGCACCATGATGCTTGTAAGATAATCCATAGAAGGTGATTGCTCTCTCGTATTGCCCAGATAGTTCGTAATTCAATGCAATATTGTGTTCATAATGAGCAATCTTGCTTAACGATAAGTGTACAATTACTTTTGCTAATCGTTTGTATTCCTTAAACAGCAGCCCTAAAGATTCCTCATACTTTCCGTTTTGAGCAAGAGAAGCGGCAATGGAGGATATATCATCGGGAATCGCAAATCTATAATGCTCAGGCTCGCCAATTGACCTAATTAGAGGAATAAAGAATCGGACATTATCCTCGAAGGCCCTTGTCATAACTGCTTGTTGACTCCTATTAGAAGTCATTCTTGATCCGGCGTATGCTCTGGAAACAACAATAGGGCGCATCACTGGTCCATCGGTGCCAGCTTTGTAAACCAAATACTCCACAGCTACATGTCCCTCTGCTGATTCAAATGTTTTCGTGTCATATCCCGGCAGGCCATAGGTCCTTCCGGGTTTCTGGGGGGATTTTATTGCTGGCGGGATGACAATTTGAGCTGAATCTCTATGAAATGCGGGTATGATGGAGGGATGAAAGATACATCACTCTATCAGCAGATACTGGGCGACACGACACCGTGG